>CAYJCL010000009.1:0-11734 GCA_964368665.1 uncultured Muribaculaceae bacterium | reverse complement strand
GATCGTAAAGCTAATTTAGATGAAAATATTTTAAGACATATCATTATCAAATTAGATCAGGAGTAATATATGAATAAAGTAATTTTAATTGGTCGATTAACTAAAGATCCAGAAATGAGAACAACTCCATCAGGAATTAACGCAACATCATTTACGATCGCAGTTAATAGAACATTTACTAATCAAAACGGAGAAAGAGAAGCTGACTTCATAAACTGTGTTGCATGGCGTAAACAAGCTGAAAATTTAGCTAAATATTGCCAAAAAGGATCACAAGTAGCTGTAGAAGGTAGAATTCAAACTAGAAGTTATGATCATCAAGACGGAACTAAAAGATACGTAACAGAAATACTAGCAGATTCTACAACATTCTTATCAGCAAAAGGAAGTACTTCAAGTAATTTCTCAAATGATTATCAATCAAATAACGACATCGAAACAACAAATGTAGCTAAAGATGCTTTTGAAGATTTTGGAAGCGAAGTTGCATTAAGCGATGACGATTTACCATTTTAATAAGGAGGAATAAACATGGCAGAAGGATATTTCCGTAAAAAGAAAAAAATATGTCAAATGTGTGCTGGAAAAAGCGTAGATTATAAAGATGCAATGATCGTATCTAAATACATCAATGAAAAAGGTAAAATCATGCCTCGTCGTATGACAGGTGCATGTGCTAAACACCAAAGACACATTGCAGAACAAATTAAAAGAGCAAGATTTATGGCTTTAATACCATACGTAAAATAAGACTATGTCTTATTTTTTTATTAAATTAATGTTATAATATAAAAGAAGGAGTGAGAATATGAAAGTAATTTTATTACAAGATGTAAAAAAACAAGGAAAGAAAGATCAAGTAATTGAAGTAAGTGATGGATATGCTAATAATTTTTTAATCAAAAACAAATTAGCAATAGCATATACTAAAGGAAGTTCACAAGTATTAAATAAGCAATTAGAAACAAAACAAAATCAAGAAGATAAACTAATCAAAGAATGTCAAAAAATCACTGAAGAGTTAAAACCAAAGACAATCAAGTTTAAAGTTAAAACAGGAAAAGATGATCAAGTATTTGGAACTATCTCATCAAAGCAAATTCATGAAGAACTAAAAAAGCTTGGATATGATATAGATAAGAAAAAAATAATTTTAGATCATCATATTGATTCTTTAGGAACTCACTTAGTAAATCTAAATTTACATAAAAAAGTAACGGCTCAAATAAAAGTAGAATTAATTAAACAATAAAAAAAGAACGAAAGTTCTTTTTATTTTGTCAATTCAGATATAACTTTAGTGATATCTCCTGGCCCCATAGCAAGGATTATATCATCACTATGAACTTTGTCACCTAAATGCTCTTTAACTTCGTTAAAAGGTACATAAACAGCATTAGGATTATATTTCTTAACTTCATCTACAATCATAGAAGAATCTATACCAAATTCATCCTTTTCTCTTGAAGCAAATATATCAATAAGAACAACATTGTCAAACTTACTTAGCACTACACCAAAATCATCTAATAACATCTTAGTTCTACTATAAGTAAGAGGTTCATATATAATCCATGACTTATTATAATTTAATAACTCAACAGCTTTTCTAGTAACATCAATCTCAGTAGGATGATGCCCATAATCATCATAAACCTTAGCGCCGTTGAAAGTTCCTTTATACTCCATTCTTCTAGAAGCACCGGTAAATTCTTCTATACCATGCTTAACTACGTCAAAATCAAGTCCATACTCCAAAGCTAAAGCACAACTACCTAAGGAATTATAAACATTATGCATACCAGTTACTTTTAAATCAATATGACCTAATAGTTCATCATTATGATATAAATCATAATGTCCAAAAGAGTCATCAAAATTAACATTCCTAGCCATATAATCACTAGAATTATTAATTCCATAAGTAATAACTTTCTTATTAAAACCATCTAAAATATCTAAAGAATTATCGTCATCATTGTTGATAACTACACATCCATCCACAGGTAATTGATTAATATAAGTCTTAAAAGACTTCTTAATATTATCTAAACTACCAAAATATTCTAAATGATCACTATCAACATTAGTAATTAAAATCATATTTTGTTTAAAATTTAAATAACTACCACTATATTCACAAGCTTCAACAATAAATAAATCATTACCGCCTATTTTAAAATTACTACCAATTTGTTTTAAAGTTGCTCCTAAATGGATACTAGGATTTAGATCAGACTCCATAAATATACATCCAACCATACCAGTACAAGTTGTTTTACCATGAGTACCACTAATACCAATATTAAACTTATATAAAGAAGTTAAATAACCAATAAAAACACCACGTTCAACCGTTTCAATACTAAGTTCTCTACATCTAACTCTCTCAGGATTATCTTCACTAATAGCAGCTGAATAAATATATAAATCAATATCATCAGTAATATTATCACTTACTTGAGGAATATCTACTTTAATTCCTTTAGCAATTAAACTATCAGTAGTATAAGAAGATAAACTGTCACTTCCAGATACGTTCATCCCAAAAGATTCAAGTACCAAAGCAATACCGCTCATACTACTTCCACCTATACCAGATAAATAAACTTTCTTAATATTTTTTAAATCCATATTAATCACCACCTCCATTTTACCAAATATCCATCCAATCGTCCACTTAATAAAAGATATTCACCAAATAACATAATATGTTATAATAACACTTAACATTTAGATGAAATTATTCCATTTATTTGATATAATTATATATACAACAAAAAAGGAAGGTGATATCATGCCAAAAAGAGAAATACCAAATAATAAAGAAGCAGAAATGAGTGTATTAGGTGCAACATTTCTAGATCGTAATGCATTAGTAAAAGTATGTGAATCAGTAACAGAAGATATGTTTTATTATGAAGCACACCAAAAAATATTTGTATCAATCAAATCACTATTTGATAATAAAATACCTCTAGATATCACAACTTTAAAAGAAGAACTAGACCGAAAAAAATACTTTAATAGTATTGGAGGATTAGAATATTTAAGTGAAATAATCGATTCAGTAGCAACTACTGCTAACCTAGACTATTATATAAAAATTATTAAAGATAAAGCCGGATATAGAGCTTTAATAGATGCAGCAACAGACATTATAACTAAGTCATATGAAGATGAACGAGGTGACATATCTGGAGCATTTGATAATGCAGAAAGAACAATCTTAAATATCACAAAAACAAGACAAAGTAGTGAATTTAAGCCAATCAAAGAAGTCCTAGCATTAGCAAAAGAAAAATTAGAAGATTTATCAAAAAATAAACATGCAGTTACAGGAATAGAAACAGGGTTTCCAGATCTAGATAAAGTAACAAGTGGATTACATGCTGGGGAGTTAATTATCCTAGCTGCAAGACCAGGTATGGGAAAAACAGCATTTGCTCTAAATATAGGAGTAAATGGAGGTATGACTACTAAACAAGCAATAGCAATATTTACACTAGAAATGCCTGCAGAACAACTAGTAAGTAGAATGATATCTTCAACAGGAAGTATTGACTCTTACAAACTCCAAACAGGAAACATGCAACATAACGATTGGAAAAAATATAACGAAGCAATGAGTCAATTAAGTGATACTAATATCTATATTGAAGATAATGCAAGTATTACAATTAGTGAAATCAAAGCAAAATGTAGAAGATTAGCTAATCAAGATGAAGGATTAGGATTAGTTATAATAGATTACCTACAGTTAGTAACAACTGGAGGAAGAACTGAATCTAGACAACAAGAAGTAGCAGAAATATCAAGAACATTAAAAACAATGGCAATGGAATTAAGAGTTCCAGTAATAGCCCTTGCCCAATTATCACGTAATGCAGAAAGAAGAGAAAATAACGAACCAATGCTTACAGATTTACGTGAATCAGGACAAATAGAACAAGATGCAGATTTAGTAATGTTTATAAATAGAAAAGACTACTTCAAAACTAAAGAAGAAATAAATAAAGAAAAAAGTGTTCCAGTAGACATAATAATAGCTAAACATCGTAAAGGAGCAACAGGAAAGTTTAAACTTACTTTTGAACTTAACATGAGTAACTTTAAAAACTACTTAGGGAGTATAGAAGAAGATGAATAAAAAAATTAAAACATATTTATTTTCAGGGGTTATATTATTATCAATTACAATCATGACACTATTTGCAACGATTAATCAAGAAACTATGGATTTACCAAATCAAGTATTTCAAATATATCTAGATGGGAAAGAAATAGGAACTATCAACGATGATCAAGAATTTTATGATTTAATTAATGATGAACAAAAAGAATTAAAAGAAAAATATCAAGTAAATCAAGTATATCCACCTAATGGATTTGAAATAGTAGCGTATAATACATATGATGAAGGAACAACAAGTGCAGAAGAAATATACAATAATATTAAAAATCAAAGAAACTTTACTATTAAGGGATATAAAGTAACAATAAAATCAACGGATGAAGAAGAAAACACTTCTGTATTAGAATACAATGTTTTAAACGAAAAAATATTTAATGAAGCAATGGAGAGTTATATAACTACATTTGTAGATAGTCAAGAATATCAAGATTATATAAACGAAAACCAACAAGATATTGAAGATGTAGGACAATTAATAGAAGATATGTACTTTGAAGAAACAATTACAATTAAAGAAGCATATCTAAATACTGAAGAAATAATATTTACTAATTCTAACGAACTAGCTAAAACATTATTGTTTGGTGAAAATACAGAAATAAATGAATATACAGTAAAAACAGGCGATAATTTAGAAAGCATAGCTTATGACAATAAACTAAACGTACAAGAATTATTAATAGCTAACGAAAATATCAAAAGTAAAGATACAATCTTAGCAATTGGTCAAAAAATAAATGTAGCACTTCTAGACCCGCAATTAACATTGATATATGATTTAAAATTCACAGAAATGCAAGAACAACCATATGAAACAGAAAGAATTTTAGACGCAACAAAATATTCAGGATATAAACAAACTTCTGTAGCGGGAATTAATGGGCTCCATAGAGCAACAGGATATGTATCAGTGGTAAATGGTCAAATGAACCAAGATGCATACTTTCCACCAGAAGAAATTGAAACTATCAGACCACCACAAAATGAAGTAGTGGTATATGGTACTGCTGGAGGAAGTTATGTTCCTACAGGAGATGCTTGGGGATACCCAACAAACTTCCCATATAAGGTTACATCAGAATATGGATATCGTTGGGGAACAATTCATGATGGAATCGATATATCTGGTACAGGATATGCATCACCTATATATGCAGTATTAGAAGGAACTGTAATTAATGCAGGTAGAGGTGGAATTGCTGGTACAAGCGCAGGAATTAATGTAGTAATTGAACATCCAAATGGATATTATACAATCTATGCCCATTTATCACACACATCTGTTTCAGTAGGAAGCACAGTATCAAAAGGTACAGTAGTCGGTGGAATGGGAGATACAGGAGTAGTTACAGGAACACATCTCCATTTAGGAGTATTTATTGGATTACCATATAACGGAGGTTATGCAATTAACCCTAGAAATATAATAATGTTCTAATGAAAATATGTAATTTAGCAAGTGGATCAAAAGGTAACGTAACATACATAGAAACTAAGAATCACAAAATACTTATTGACTTAGGAATGACTCTTAAATATGTTACCAATAAACTAGAAGAAATAAATATTACCCCAGGCCAAATTGACACTATATTGATAACACACACTCATAAAGATCATACATCTGCAATTAAAACTTTTATAAAAAAATATAACCCAAAAATATATGTAACATTCCCAATGCTCGTAGAAATTGACTATTTAAAAGAATATCCAAATACAATAATATACGAAGATTTAATAGAGTTAAATGAATGTATAGTAGATAGTGTAAAATTATCACATGATACAAATGACATAAGAGGGTATATATTAGAAGCAGAGAATAAATCCCTTGCATATATAACAGATACTGGATATATAAATCAAAAACATATTGATAAACTATCAAATAAAAACTTCTATTTAATAGAAAGCAATCATGATATTGAAATGCTTATTAATGGACCCTACCCCGAACACTTAAAAAGAAGGGTAGTTGGTCCAAAAGGGCATTTATCTAATATAGATGCATCACAATATATAAAAAAAATGATAGGTATAAATACAAAAGAATTAATGTTAATGCATTTAAGTGAAATGAACAATTGCGAAACATTAGCATTAGAAAACATGCGAAAAGAACTATCAAATCAAAAAATTTGTATACATTGTGCTAAACAAAACAAAATTAGCGAGGTTATAGAAATATGATAAAAATAATATGTTTAGGAAAATTAAAAGAACAATATTTAATTGAAATGATAAATGATTATTCAAAAAGAATAAATAAATATCATAAACTAGAAATATGTGAACTAAAAGATACTGAAGATTTATTAAAAGAATCAATAGATATAAAAAAACATATTCCAAATAATTCATATATAATAACATTAGAAATAAAAGGAAATAATATAGATAGTGAAAACTTATCTAAGCTAATAGATAAAACATTTATAAACTATCCTAATATAGTATTTATAATAGGTAGTTCAAATGGATTACACGATAGTATAAAAAATATATCAAATTATCAACTGTCATTCTCTAAAATGACATTTCCACACGGATTATTTAGAGCAATATTACTAGAACAAATATATCGTTCATTTAAGATAATAAATAATGAAAATTATCACAAATAAGGAGGTATTATGATAAATCATAGTTGGGACAACGAACTAAAAGATATCATTGAATCTCCTTTTTTCAATGAACTAAATTTTCAATTAGAAGAATTATATAAAAACAAAATAATATATCCAAAAAAAGAAGACATATTTAATGCTCTAAAATTAACGCCATTTAATAAAGTTAAAGTAGTAATCCTAGGACAAGATCCATATTTAAATGAATTTCAAGCCCATGGATTAGCTTTTTCAATAAATAAGGAATGCAAAATACCTCCTACACTTAAAAATATATTTAAAGAACTAAGTAGTGATTTAAGTATACCAACACCAAAACAAGGGGACCTCACTTCTTGGGCTAAAGAAGGAGTATTATTATTAAATACAATCCTAACAGTAGAAAAAAACAAACCACTATCCCACAAATACTTAAAATGGGAAATATTTACAAACGAAATTATTAAATCAATAAATAAAAAAACAACACCAGTTGTATTCATTTTATGGGGAAATAAAGCAATTGAAAAGAAGAAATTAATAACTAATAATATTCACTTAGTACTAACTTCTCCTCATCCATCACCATCTACTCCTAATGATAATTTCAATAACAGTAAACCATTTTCTAAAACAAATAATTTTTTAATAAAAAATAATATTGATCCAATAAATTGGTCTATTAAACCTTAAAGTCATCTATAATATCATCGTTCATATCTTTACCATCGTAAAATAGTCTTGACTTAATACCATGTATTTTAGCAATGATATTAGAAGGAAAAGTTGTAACTGTTTTATTGTTTAAAGCTGTATATCTATTATAATATTGCTTAGTAGCATTCAACTTTTCATCATTATCTTTAATGTCTTTAAAAACTTTTTTAACATCCTTATCCTCAGAAACATTTTTATGATCTTCAACTAATTTATTAATTAAAGAAATATACTCAACTAACTTTCGATCAAAATCAAAGTTAGTTATTTTTATATCCTTAATACTTTCATAGTCCTTTAAATAAGATTTCTTATCTTCAATAATTTTAGATAGTTGAATATTCATTTCTCCTAAATAATCATACTTATTTCTTAAACAATCATCAATAATAGATTCAGCATGCTCTAATTTAGATTTATAATCTACTAATTTATTATAAAAAACAATATAGCAAATCCCAATTCCACCAAACATAGCAACTAAAAACAATAAAAATATAACAAAACTCATTTAAATCAACTCCATCATATATTAAATATAATCCATCGTCAAAAAAAAATCAACTAATTGATTCTTTAATTTACACTAATAAGTTTTATCAGAATAAGAATGAGCATAATTTATTTTTTCATCAAACTCAATATAATTTAAATAAACCATTAATATTAAATACCATTCACCATTTTTAGAATTGCTAAGTATTAAATGATCTCTACCAGATTCTTCAATGACACCTTCAAAAATTTTATCCTTCCAAGTATTTGAATCAGGAAAAGAAACATAAGCCTTAATCTTCTTGCCTTTATTTAATCTTATGATATTCTCAATATAACTCTGCTCATTAGTATAAACCGCTTGTGAATAAGTCATATTGTCATCATAGTTGCCTTCAGGACTTGTAGCACCAGGAAATGTTGGATTTTGATAAAAATTACCATTCATGTATATCACCTCTAATAATATATATGCAAGAGATAAAATATATAGTATAATATAATTGGTGAATAATATGAATTTTGATTATAAAACTATAATAAATACAATAAATAAGAAGAACTTTATCTTTAGAAATCTAATGATGATTTTTGGAATCTTATTATTATCCTTAACGTTTAACGTAATTCTATTAGATAATGATTTTGTTATAGGAGGAGCTAGTGGTACAGGAGTAATCTTAGAAAGTATATTTGGATTTAATCCATCCTTAGTAATATTATTATTTAATACAGTAATGATAACTCTAAGTTTTATATTTTTAGGATTAGAAATAACAAAAAAAAGCGTTATAGGAGCGTTATTACTACCACTTTTTATCCAATTAACAGGAGGTCTAGTAGAACCTATAGAACACCATTTTATATTCGATTCACAACTCCTTACAGCAATATTAGCCGGAGGACTTGTAGGATTATCAACAGGTATAATATATAAGTCAGGTTATAATACTGGAGGAAGTGATGTACTATTATTAATAGCAAATAAGTACGCAAAAATCACAATGGGAAAAGCATCACTAATGATAAATGGAACAATAATTTTATTAGGAGGATTCGTATTTGGAATAACAAAATTACTCTATACTATAATTGTAATTGTAATATATACAAATATAGTAGATAGAATTCAAATAGGAATATCCGATAGTAAACTCTTCTTTATATATACAAAAAAAGAAACAGAAATAGAAGAATTCATTATTAATGTATTAAATACAGGAATAACTATTATTAAAGCAGAAGGTGGCGTATCAAAAAATCCTAAAAAAATGATCATGTGTGTAGTAGCTAATAGAGATTACTTCTTATTTAAAGAATCAATAATGATAATCGATCCAAATGCATTCTTCGTAATTAATGATTGCTATGAAGTTAGCGGAGGTAAGAAAAGGTCTAATTTACATTTAATTATGACGAAGAAAGTGATATAATATAATAACGATAAGGTGGTACCAATGAAGTTTATTGAAATAAAAAACTGTTATAAAGTATATTCTAACGGTGTTACAGCTGTAGCAAATTTATCTTTAGAAATAAAGAAAGGTGAATTTGTCTTTTTGATTGGTTCTTCAGGAAGCGGAAAATCAACATTAATTAAAATGTTATATAGAGAAGAAAAACCAACTAAAGGAGAAGTAAACGTCGGTGGAATTAACATTTCAAAATTAAGAAATGGAAAAGTTTACAAATTAAGAAGAAAACTAGGAATAGTATTCCAAGATTTCAAGTTATTGCCTAAACTAACTGTATTTGAAAATGTTGCATTTGGTTTAGAAACAATGGGTATGAAAAAACATGAAATTAAAAAAATGGTAATAAAGTCATTAGAAAGAGTTGGTCTTAAAGAAAAAATTAGATCATTCCCTAATCAATTATCTGGAGGAGAACAACAAAGAGTATGTATAGCTAGAGCTATAGTAAATGAACCAAAATTATTAATATGCGATGAACCAACAGGAAACTTAGACCCAGATACTTCAATGGAAATTATGAAAGTATTAGAATCTGTAAACAAAGATTTAGAAACAACAATAATCATGGCAACTCATGACAAAGACATTGTTAATAAAATGAAAAAAAGAGTTATCTCAATTGAAAACGGAAGTTTAGTTGGAGATCAAGTAAAAGGGAGATATAAAGTAAATGAAAGTGTTTAGAATATTAAAAGTTAACATACGCGACGCATTTAAAAGCGTTGCTAGAAACTTCAGTTTAAGTCTAGCTTCAATTACTTGTTCGACAATTACACTAATAATTGTAGCTCTGGCATTAATCATGACATTTAATGTTAATAATGCAACAAAAGAATTAGAAAACGATTTAACAATCGAAGTGTTTTTAGATGATAACTTAACAGAAGAACAAATCAGTTCTATAGAAAACCAAATTGTAGAGTTAAATAACATTGAAGAAAAAAATGTTACATTTATTGATAATGATGAATGGAGAGCAGAACTAGAAGCAGAATCTGATGATATTGGAGCACTACTAGAAACACTAGGTACTAATCCTCTAAGAGATTCGTTTGAAGTAAAAGTAGATGACGTTACTTTATTAAAAGAAACTAGCTTAGCAATAGAAAGTATTGAAAATGTTTTTACAGTAAAATATGGTGAAGGAAAAGCTGAAAGTTATATCCAAGCTTTTGATATAGTAGAAACATTCACAATTATAATTGTAATAGCTCTAGTATTAGTAACAGTATTCCTAATTAGTAATACAATAAAATTAACAATTTATTCAAGAAGAGAAGAAATAGAAATAATGCGACTTGTAGGAACACCAAACTTAGTAATAAGATTACCATTTTTATTTGAAGGATTAATCCTTGGTATAATCGGATCAATCATACCAATAATTGTCTCAGTATATGGATACTTCATCATATATGACGAACTAGGAGGATATGTTTATTCAAACATTATCCCATTACTAGAACCTATGTATTTTATAGTTTATGTAGCTTTAGCACTACTAGCAATCGGTGGAGTAGTTGGTATGTTTGGTAGTTATAGAGCAGTAAGAAAGTATTTGAAAATATGATCAAGAACATATTAAAAGTAACACTAAGAGTAATGCTAATAATTGGAATGATCATTCCGTATTTTCAACCAATTACTATAGCAGCAAACTCAGGACAAACAATTCAAGATATGAAAGAAGAACTAGCATATCTTGAATCAGAAAAAACTAGACTTGCTAATTCAAAACAATTAACTCAAAATGAAATAAACTCTATAAATAATAATATATATAACATGCGTAATGAACAAGCACAAATTGAAGAAGATGTAGCAGCTGCAAAAATAAAAATAGAAGAATCTGAAGCAAAAATTGCACAGCTTAATACAGAAATAGAAGCACTATTAAAATATTATCAATTAACAAAAGGTGATGAAATATTCAATGACTATTTGTCAGATGCTGATAATTTAAAAGATTTAATTAGAAGACTTGAAGCAGTAGAACAAATTACAGCATATACAGATAAAACTATTGAAGATTTAAATATATTAATTGATGAAAATATTAAATTACAAGAAGAGTTAGCACTAAGAGATGAAGAGTTAGCTAATAAAATAGTAGAGATAAGTAGTGAACTTACTAAACTTAATGGTGATCTATTAGCAATTACAGATACCAGTATGGATATTGATGATCAAATTGAAAATCAAGAAAAACAAATAAAATATTATCAATCAATATGTCCAAGCGA
>CAYJCL010000008.1:7645-11942 GCA_964368665.1 uncultured Muribaculaceae bacterium | reverse complement strand
AAATAATTATATACTAATATTATATGTAAAACAAAAAATCGACAATTAATGTCAAAAAATAAATAAAAAACTCTACTGTCAACCAAACGTCCAAGACTTATATTAATAGATTTTTTTATCAATATATAGTATAATTATATAGGTGGTATTTATGAAGTATCCTAATAAGATAAACAAACAAAATACTAGTTTTATAACTCATGCAAATCGAGGAATGAAACTAGAAGCATTAATAAATAGTACAAATAAATACTATAATGAAAATAATATTGCATTAATATTTAAAAGACCTACACCCGTAGGAATTGTTGATGTATCATATCAACAAAACAAAAAAATAATCAATAAAGCTTATTTTCAAGAACAATCAACCCTAGATTATAATGGTATTTATAAAGGTAGATATATTGACTTTGATGCAAAAGAATGTGCAAGTAATACATCCTTCCCTTTATCTAATATTCATAAACATCAAACAAAACATATTAAAGATGTAATTGATCATCAAGGAATATCATTCTTAATTATCAAACTAAATACCAGAATATACTATCTAGATGGCAATGATTACCTATCATTCATTAATAATAATGATCGTAAATCTATCCCACTTAGTTATTTTGAAGAAAAAGGTATTGAAATTAAAGAAAAATATAATCCCGATATTGATTACTTAAAAGCAATTGATGAAATATATTTTAAAGGAGAATAAAATGGCAAAGAAAAAAATAGTCAAAAAGACAAACAAAAAACCAACAAGCAAAAAAACATCAAGTAAAAAAACAAAACCAAAAACACTACTTGATAAAGCAAAAGATAAATTAAATATTAAAAAGAAGGATAAAAAAGAAAAAATAAACTTCAAAGAATATTTTACGTTTCATAAAATAATGTCATTCCTTCTAGGACTAGCAATTATTATATTAACAATCGGAATAATCTTTGTAACTTACGTTGTACTAACAGCACCTGATTTTAATAAAGATTTATTATATAATCAAGAAAGTACAATTCTACTAGATAAAAATGGTGAAGAATTTGCTAAACTTGGAGCAGAAAATCGTGAGATAGTTTATTTTGATGAATTACCTCAATCACTAGTTGATGCTATAGTAGCAACAGAAGATTCTAGATACTTCCAACATAATGGTTTCGACTTAGGAAGATTTACAGTAGCAGGTATCCAACAATTATTTGGTAACTCAGCAGCTGGAGGAGCTTCTACTCTAACCATGCAATTATCAAAACAAAGATTTACATCAAATATTGCAACTGGTTTAGATGGAATCGTAAGAAAATTCCAAGATATTTACCTATCAATATTTAAAATAGAAAAAGATTATACAAAAGAAGAAATATTTGAATTCTATGTTAACTACCCTTGGTTAGGACCAAATAACTCATGGGGAGTTGAAGCAGCAAGCCAAACATATTTTGGGAAATCAGTAAGAGATTTAACTCTTAGTGAATCTGCATTAATTGCAGGATTGTTCAACTTACCTACAACTTACAGTCCTTATAACAACCTAGACTTAGCAACAGAAAGAAGAAATACAGTTCTTAACTTAATGGTAAGACACGGTTATATTACTGAAGAACAAGCAAATGATGCAAAAGCAATATCTGTTGAATCATTAATTCTTCCAGAAGAAGAAAGAACTAGTGGAACTCATGAATATCAAAGTTACATTGATACAGTAGTAATGGAAGTTCAAGAAGACACAGGAGCTAATCCTAATAATACACCTATGATTATTCAAACTACACTAGATCCAGAAATTCAAGATGTTCTAGTAGCATTAGATAACGAAGAATTTTATGAATTTAAAGACGATGTAGTTCAAACAGCAGTAGCTATTACAAACGTAGAAGACGGTTCAATTAGCGCCATACTAGGTAGAAGAAATCAAACAGGAGAATTACAAAATAACTTAGCAACAAACTTAAATGCTCATCCAGGATCAACTGCTAAACCACTCTTCGACTACGGACCATTCATAGAATATAACGGTGGATCAACATATACACAATTCTTCGATGAACAATATAGTTATTCAAACGGTACATCAATTAAAAATAATAGTGGTACTTATGTTGGACAAGTAACAATGCGAGAAGCATTAAAAAGATCAATGAATATACCAGCATTACAAGCATTCCAACAAGTAGAAACCGAAGACATTCATAACTTCGTTACATCCCTAGGAATTGATTATGGAAGTTCATTATACGAATCAGCTTCTCTAGGAGCATTCGAAGGAGTATCACCACTTGAAATGGCCTCTTCATACGCAGCATTTGCTAGTGGCGGAATATATACAGAACCATACTCATACACAAAAATAACATTTATCAATACTGATGAAGTAGTAGAAAAGAAACCAGAATCAACAAGAGCAATGTCAGAAGAAACAGCATACATGATGAACTCAATGTTAATGAGTGCTACTGCTAATGGAGCTGCTGGAACTATTAGAGTATCAGGAACTAACGTAGCATCAAAATCAGGAACATCTACTTACGACTATGATGCATTAATAGCAGCAGGATTAACATCATATCAAGCATCTAATTCCTCAAGAGATAACTGGGTAAATGTCTACTCACCTGATTATTCAATATCTGTATGGTACGGATATGAAAAATTATCTAAAGAATATTTTACATACGCTCTAGATGCTAATACTCAAAGAATTAAAATAACAGCAGGAGTTGCTAACAGAGTATTCCCAACTAATAGTAAATTCGATGTTCCATCAGGAGTAGTTGAAGTAGATGTAGAACTTGAAACGTTCCCTCCTCAACTTCCAAGTGCTAACACACCAGCTGATATGATAGAAACAGAACTATTCATTAAAGGAACTGAGCCAGATCAAGTATCAAGTAGATATAACAATCTAGCAAATCCTACCAATGTAAATTCTAGTATAGTAGCTAATACAGTATCAATTACATGGGACCCAATCCCTACTCCTAATAGCATTGATTCAACATACTTATTAGAACATTTCAACACATACTATCAAATGGGAGATTTTGATTATAGTACAAAATATTATAACAAAAGAATTGAATACAACAATGCTAATATCGGAACAGTAAAATATGAAATATATTTAAAATCAGGTACTGAATTAATAAAACAAGGAGAAACACAATCAACATCATTCAATACTACTTGCTTAACAAACGATTGTATATATGTAATAAAAAGTAATTACACAATATTTAATGCTGCATCATCTGGAGTAGAAACCGAGGTTAAAAGTACAACAAAAGATAATGTAGAAGCAACGTTTAATACAGGAAAGAATGTATGTCTAGAATCAACTACAGGAACCTTTGATTTATCAAAAGAATTAATAATTAAAAATAATGGCAACATTGTAACAAGTGATGCTTCAATAACATTCACAATTACTCTAGATAATACCCCTACTTCAATGATTAACTTAACAATTCCTGGAGTATATAAAATCAATTATTCGATAGTATATAATCAACTATCTTATAAAGTAGATCAAACAATAAATATATGTGAAAATGGCTGCAACGCCGATAAAACATGTAAAATCCCAAGTCCTTAGACTTGGGATTTTTTACATTGAAATTTACATTCACTACATTTAGGTTTCTTACTAGTACATATATATCTACCAAATAAAACTAATTGAAGATGTAATCTACACCAACTATCTTTAGGAAACAACTTCATTAACTTCTTTTCAATCTTTAATACATCATCACTATTATTAACCGTTTCTAGGCGTTTAGAGACACGTTCTACATGAGTGTCAACAGCTATAGCAGGAACCTTAAAAATCTCTGCTAAGATTACATTAGTACTCTTTCTGCCTATACCATCCAAACTCTCTAAATAATCTCTATTATTAGGAACCTCTCCATCATAATCCTTAATTAAACTATTAGCAATATTCTTAATATATAAAGCCTTACGATGATAAGTTCCTACAGACTTAATAATACTCTCTAATTCTAAAATATCAATATCTACTAAATCTCTTAAAGAATACTTACTAAATAACTCTTTGGTAACTATATTAACCCTCTTATCAGTTGATTGAGCACTTAACATAACAGCAATCAATAATTCATAAGGTTCAGTATAGTTCAACTCACATACAGGTTCACCTATCATTAAATCTAAATTATTAAGAATTTCACTACTCTTCATAATCACTTGTCCAGTCATAATCAAATAACTCTACATTATTAACTGGTTTTTCTTTTTTAACAAAACCTTTTACATCAGCCATACTAGTATACTTTTTCTTCT
>CAYJCL010000008.1:0-7545 GCA_964368665.1 uncultured Muribaculaceae bacterium | reverse complement strand
TTTTCTTTTTTAACAAAACCTTTTACATCAGCCATACTAGTATACTTTTTCTTCTTCCATTCAAGTAATATCTTATCTATATATCTAATATTAGAAGCACCATTATATACAGCCTCATTTAAAGCCCCAATAATTAATTCTTCACTAATTCCACTATCAATCCAAGTATTAATAATCTCTACTTCAATACTAGATAAAGGTCTTCCAAAACCACTTTCAAAAGAACCAAATATTGAAATCTTTTCATCCTTCTTAGCTTCATTATCATGTTCATCTTTAATTTTATTATATATTCCATCTAAAGATACTAATTCAATCATCTTACCTTTAGAGTCCTTAACACAATTAATATTAAGTAATTTAAGATTAACCAAGTTATTCAAAGCTTCCATAACTCTTGCATCACTTATTCCAAATACTTCACTAACTCTTATAATATTAAATTCTTCATAAGGATTATTATCATAATAAACAAGCAATAAAAACTCATCAATATTAAGATTAAATGTTAAAAAACATTTAATAAAATAATCATTAATTACAAATCTATGACTCTTTAAAATATTCTCAATCTTTAACATCAATACCTCCTAATAAAAATCTCTTTAATTCACTGTAATTATTCTTTAACTCCCCAACTAATACTTTCTTAATTAATACTTCCTGTACCTCTTTAATTTTTTTACAAGGACTTATCCCAAGTAATTGACATATATCATTAGCACTTATATTTAAATCCTTAACTCTCTTAATTGGCATTTCGCTATATATAACATTAACTACTCTCTTATCAATACCCATAATAGAAGCAGCCAAAGTATTGATGTATAATCCATAATCAAATAAACTCACATTATCTATTAAACCATACTTTAACAAACTAACTACATCATTAATAATCCTAGACTCCTGCTTAGTAAAAGTATACTTACTACCCATATTTAATTGAGCATACATCCCTAATAAATCATTACAAGGTACTAATTTATCAAACTTCATATCAATTATATTATATAAATCTAACTCTTTAATTAAAACAAAAGTCTCCATAACCAAATCACTAGTTAATATTTTACTCATTTCTAACTTAATTCTATTACCAGATAAAGTACTAACTAAATAATTATTATCTTTAATTATTCTTTTTAAATTATCATCAAGTTTCAAACCTAAAGTAGCAGTAAATCTTATAGCTCTTAAAATCCTTAAAGGATCTTCCTTTAACTTAGATTCAACATCTCCTACACATTTAATAATTCCAGATTCTATATCTTCTCTACCATTTAATAAATCTATAATTACGCCACTTTTATTCATACATAGACTATTCATTGTAAAATCTCTTCGATTTAAATCTTCAATCAAATTATTAGTATATACTATTTTACTAGGTCTTCTATCTATATAATTACTCTCTAATCTATAAGTAGTAATTTCAAAATCATAATTATCTGAATATATTATTAAACTATTATCTTTAATCTTTTTATTTTTATAAGCTTTAAAAATCTCTACCAAATTCTTAGGAGTAGCATTAGTACATATATCTATATCATAAGTTTGTCTATTAAGTAAATAATCCCTAACATAACCTCCAACAATATAAGCTTCATAACCATGACTCTCAATTTCATTTAAAATTTTAATAATACTTTTATTCATAATATCTCCACATAAATTATATCACATTTTCAAACAAAAAAGACAACTTATAAAGTTGTCTTTTCTATCATTCTTCTTAAACCCCTGTTAGTTCTTACTTCTAAAAATTTAGATTTATGCATTTTTCTAGCTTTCTTAATCGGAGCTAAATTACTTTTGTTTCTACTTTCCCATAAAGCATACTTTAAAAACTTAGGATCCAATTGTTCATCACAACCTTCAGCTACACTATCTCTTGACTTATTCCTATTCTTAAAATATCTTTTAAACACTCTATAACCACTTACAATTCTTGGATAATTTAAATATATAATAAAATCAGCATCATTCATTCTTTCTTCATATAATAACTTCTTATAATTGCCATCTATAATCCAAGATTCATTTTTCATAAATTCACCAAGTTCTTTAATAACTACATCTTTATCTCTCTTAACCCATCCTGAATCAAAACTAAGTACATCTAAATGTATTACTGGAATATTATACATTTCCTTAAACTTATTAGCAACTGTTGATTTCCCACATCCTGGGTGACCTAAAATAACTATTTTCATATTACCTCCATAAATTTATCTAATTCTTTATTATTTTTAATTTCGTAAAATTTATTACTATATTTATTTTGAATATTTTTAAATCTCTTAAGTCTACTCTTTAATCTACTTTTAATCAAAATAAAATACATAAACTCAAGATCCAATTTCTCATTACAACCAGCACTTACACTACTTCTTGGACTCTTTCTATGCTTAAACCACCTCTTTATTATTCGATAAAAACACACAACTCTTGGATAATTTAAATAAATTATATAATCAGCATCATTAAATCTTTCTTCATAATACACTTTAGAAAAATTTCCATCAATTATCCAACTATCTTTCTTTAAAAAATCACCAACTAATTTTTCACACTCACCCATCTCCCTTTCTATCCAATTTTCTTTAAATCTAACTTGGTCTAAATAAAGAATATCAATATTATATTTTTTATTTAATGCTTGTGCCATAGTAGATTTACCACATCCAGGATGTCCCAAAATCATTACTTTCATAAAACTCCTCCTATATATAAAAAAAGCTCAACTAAATTTCTAGTCGAGCTTAATTTTCAAAGAAAATTATCAAGTAGTAAAAAACAACATACAAACATAGTATTATAAATTAAATTTAAAGTCAATATATATTTTTTTCTACTATTACATTTATATACTATATAATTGACAATACAGCACGAGAAGAAATATCATTCCACGCCACACCCGCAAAACTATACATAGTCCAAACACCAGCATCAGTTCGGCCGGAAGCTTGAGCACCACGGAGTAGCCATGTATTATAATCATCAACGAAGCGAGCATAATCTCCATTCCACTTTATCATCTCAGAATTATAAAAAGATAAGGAATAACCAGGATCTAATTCAATCGTTGCATCTCCTGGTAAACCTCTTGTAAAATCACTTTCAGAAGTACCATATGCATAGGAATCATAATATTTAGCATCAGGCGCAACAGTAAATCCAGTATTAGACAAATCAAAACTACCACTCTCGTCTTGTATCCCTCCCATTACAAATTCATATCTTCCACCAGCTAAGTCGTATATTCCAGTTATATTTTTTGTTGTACTAGCCTCTACACCTTTAGCCGTCGTCCATCTATTTTCTTCTGGACATATTTCTATTCCTGATAAAGTACTATTTTGAAAAGTATCATCTCCACCACAGCCAGTAACTATATCGCTAGTAGTAAGATTAGTTTTGTTATTATTCTCAATTTTTTCACTACATGTTCCATCATTATTACATACACCATATTTTGATTGAGATAAATATGCAACTGCTCCCCATTCCATGTTTTTAATCAGATGAACATCATTTGTTACATCTAATGAGTATGTAGTACTTGTTCTTTGAATATTATAAAACATAGTACTTACATTTGTATGATGCACTGAATTAACATTAGGCTTTATTATATATGTTGTATCAATACCATCGTTATAAGGTCGTGATTCATTGTCTGTAAAGCCTTCTTGCCATCCTAATTCAAACTTACCTACCCATAACCCTGCTAGCTCATCTGTACCAAAAGTAAATGCAGGATGGGCACTTTGTGTTACATCAACAAATGTTACATCAATTGCATGAGCAGCACTTTCTATACTTGCCGGATCATATTGATATCTAGGTATCCAAACATACATTTGTTCAATATTACCCATAGGTATTACTGTACCAGGAGTAATTTCTAAGGAAGTTACATCTGCTATTACAGCATTCGCCCATTCCTTATTGTCGTAGTTGTACCACTCTTTTGATGTATCTGCAACAGTTACAGTACCATTATCAGTTATTAACACTGGCAACATCTTATAAGATGAAGATTCACTCTCAGATATTATTGGATCTCCTCCAGCAATAACTGGATCTTTATATCCATCCCCATCATTATCACTTACTACTTCTTTCATAACTACTTTAATTTCAAAATTCTTATTAATCGCTGCATTTTGATTTACATCTGCATTTAAAAATCTCATTACTAAATAATATTTTGTATTTTGATATGTTGAAAAATCATAACTTTGTTTATCTACTGATACATCACCAGTTGTTGAATTAGTCACTCCATCAATAAATGCGTCATCTGGTATTGTATAACCGTTTGGTGTTAGGGAATCATTAACATATAGATTAAATATATCATCACTTAAAGTTCCTTCTACTCTAGTAATACTCTTACCCATATCTGTTGATTTATATAACTCATAAGTTATCCAATCACCATAAGCTGGATCTATATCAGTTTCTAAAACTATTTCATAAGTTCCAACACCAGCTGTAACTCCATCTGGTTTACCAACAGTAAAATCCATAACCCCAATCCATCCAGGATATATTCCACTTACTGGAATATCCATTGAACTACCAGGTAAATATTCAACAACATTAATCTCTTTTGCAGACCCAGAAACACCTACATCAGAATTATTATTAGTTGCATAAAAATATGCAAATGCAACTCCCGTAACCAAAATAAATAACCCTATAACACTTAATAAAATAATATATGTTTTTTTCATGACACTCTCCTATTATCATTATATAATTAAAATATAATTTTATCAAGAAAAAAACTTGACTGTTAAGTCAAGTTTATCTATTATTCTTCTATTAATTCTTCTTCAGCAGTTAAAGTACTATTATCTAATAATTCTTCTTCTAACGCATCAGTAGGATCATCACCTAAGAATTGTTTTTCAAGCATTATATCAATATCACTATATTGTTTAGCACCAGTACCAGCTGGAATTAACTTACCGATTATAACGTTTTCTTTAAGACCTCTTAAATAATCAACCTTACCTTTAATTGCAGCATCAGTCAAGATACGAGTAGTTTCTTGGAATGAAGCAGCAGATAAGAATGAATCAGTTTCAAGAGAACTCTTAGTAATACCTAACATAATAGGTTTACCAATAGCAGGTTTACCACCACTTAAGATAATTGGTTTATTACCTTCAGTAAATGTTCTTAACGAAACAGTTAAACCTTCTACAAACTCAGTGTCTCCACCATCCATAATACGCATTTTAGAAATCATTCTCTTAACAATAACTTCAATATGTTTATCATTAACGTCAACCCCTTGAGATTTATAAACTCTTTGGATTTCTTTTAAGATATATTGTTGAGCAGTTATTGGATCAGTAACAGCTAATAACTCTTTAGGACTAATAGTACCTTCATTAAGTTTTTCACCAGCTACAACAGAATCACCTACTGCAACACGCATTTTAGTATTAAAGTTTGTAACATGTTCACGAGCTTCAACATCATTTTCAACAACAACTTTGAATTTCCCGTTAACATCCTCAACGCTAGCAACTTTACCAGCAATTTCTGAAATAGTAGATTTACCTTTAGGATTTCTTGCTTCGAATAATTCTTCAACTCTTGGTAACCCTTGAGTGATATCATCTCCTCCAGCAACTCCTCCTGTATGGAATGTACGCATTGTTAACTGAGTACCAGGTTCCCCAATAGATTGAGCAGCCATAATACCTACAGCTTCACCAGTCTCAACTAAGTTACCAGTAGCTAAATTACGTCCATAACATTTTTGACAAACACCATTTTCAGTCTTACAAGTTAAAATATTTCTTATTTCAACTTTAGTAATACCAGCATTTATAATTTTATTACAAATAGCTTCATTAATCATTTCACCTTTTTCAATAATTACATCTTTAGTTTCAGGATGTAAAATATTAGTAGCAGCATAACGTCCTAAAATACGTTCTGCTAAAGATTCAATAATAGCTCCACTATTTTCATCTATAAAGTCTTCAACTACAACACCTGCAATAGATCCACAGTCAAACTCTTTAACAATAATATCTTGAGCAACGTCAACTAAACGACGAGTTAAGTATCCAGAATCCGCAGTTCTAAGAGCTGTATCGGCAGAACCTTTACGAGCACCATGAGTACTTAAGAAGAACTCTGATACGTTTAATCCTTCAATAAATGAAGATTTAATTGGTATTTCAAGTGGTTCTCCACTTGGTTTAGCCATCAACCCACGCATACCAGCTAACTGAGTAAAGTTTGAAGCATTACCACGTGCTCCAGAATTCATCATGATGAAGATAGGATTTTTCATATCATTTTCACTAATAGATTTTAATTCAGCTTGAACTTTATCTTTAGTTTGATTCCAAATACTAATTACTTGATCAAAACGTTCTTTATCAGTAATTAAACCTCTTTGGAATTGTTTATTAACTTTATCAACTTTTCCTTGAGCTTCATCAATAATAACTTCTTTATTCTTACTAGTTTCAACATCTGCTATTGAAACAGTAATACCTGCAATAGTAGAATATTTAAATCCTAAATTTTTAAGTTTATCTAACATTACTGAAGTTTCAGTAGTTTTATATCTCTTAAATATTTGAGCAATTATATTCTCTAAAGTCTTTTTAACAAATGGCTTAGCAACTGGCATTTCAGAAATAAATTTCTTTAAATCAGTTCCCATTTCCACGAAATATTTACTAGGAGTAATTCCTTCAATATTTTCTTTACTTCCCTCATTAACATAAGGGAAAGAATCAGGTAAAATTTCATTAAATATTAACTTACCTACAGTAGTAATTAAATACTTATCCATTTGATCACCTGTAAACAATTTATGTTTAAATGATGATACAGGAATAGCTATACGAGTATGTAGAGAAATTTCTTTTCTTTCATACATCATTAAAGCTTCATTAATATTTTTAAACACTTTACCTTCATTAGGTAATCCAGCTTCTTCAATAGTTACATAATAATTACCTAAAACCATATCTTGAGATGGAGTAACGATTGGTTTTCCATCCTTAGGATTTAAGATATTATTAGCTCCTAACATTAAGATTCTAGCTTCACTCTTAGCTTCCTCAGATAAAGGAACATGTACTGCCATTTGGTCTCCATCGAAGTCCGCATTAAACGCTGTACAAACTAAAGGATGTAGTCTTATTGCTTTTCCACCAACTAATTTTGGTTCGAAAGCTTGAATCCCTAATCTATGTAGAGTTGGTGCACGGTTAAGTAGTACAGGATGTTCAGTAATAACATCTTCTACTATATCCCAAACACACTCATCATAATTTTCAATTAACTTCTTAGCCCCTTTAATATTATGAGCTAATCCTCTTTCAACTAAACCATTGATAACATGAGGTTTAAATAATTCTAAAGCCATTTCTTTAGGAATACCACATTGATACATCTTTAAAGATGGACCAACAACGATAACTGAACGACCAGAGTAGTCAACACGTTTACCAAGTAAGTTTTGTCTAAATCTACCTTGTTTACCTTTAA
>CAYJCL010000007.1:0-13061 GCA_964368665.1 uncultured Muribaculaceae bacterium | reverse complement strand
AGTAAAGATCGTAAAAGAGAATTTACTAGAGAACCTAAAAAGAATTTACTAGAAGAAAAAGTTGTTTCAATTGGTCGTGTTACTAAAGTAACAAAAGGTGGTAGACATTTCCGTTTCTCAGCAACTGTTGTTGTTGGAAACCGTAAAGGTTTAGTAGGAATTGGAACTGGTAAAGCTAACGAAGTACCTGAAGCAATTAAAAAAGGAATTCAAGCTGCAAATAAAAATGTAGTTAAAGTTTCATTAATTGATAATCGTACTGTACCTCATGATGCTCAAGCTAAGGTTGGACGTAGTGTAGTTTTAATTAAACCTGCTACTGAAGGTCGTGGAGTTATCGCTGGTGGAGCAGCTAGAGCAGTTCTTGAATTAGCTGGTGTTAAAGATATCGTTGCGAAATCTTTAGGATCAAATACTAAAATCAATGTTGCTAAAGCTACTTTAGAAGCATTAAAAGAACAAAGAACACCTGCAAAAGTTGCAGCTCTTCGTGGTAAGAAAGTTGAGGAACTATAATATGAAATTAGAAAACTTAACAAAAATGCCTGAGGCAAAAGCAAGAAAAAGAGTTGGTCGTGGTACTGGATCTGGTATGGGTAAGACTTCAACTCGTGGTGAAAAAGGGCAAAAAGCTCGTAGTGGAGCAAGTATTTCTCCTTGGTTCCAAGGTGGACAAACTCCATTATTTAGAAGATTACCAAAAAGGGGATTTAATAATACAAGATTTGCAACTAGATATGCAACAATAAATCTAACAGATTTAAATAAATTCTTCAATGATGGTGATGTAGTTACTCCGGAAGTTCTTAAAGAAAAAGGAATTATCAAAAAAGAATTATCTGGAATTAAAGTATTAGGAACTGGTACTTTAGAGAAGAAGATAACTATTAAAGCTAATCGTTATTCTCAAAGTGCTGTTTCAAAAATAGAACAGGCTGGCGGAAAAGCAGAGGTGATCTAGATGTTTAATAAGTTTAAACTACTATTGAGTCCTGCTAATAAGGATTTAAGAAAAAAGATTTATTTTACACTATTTTGTTTAGCAATATTTGTCTTTGGAACAACAATTACTGTTCCTTGGGCAAATGCTTATGTTGTTGATGAATTAGGGTTTTTAGAAATTTTTAACTTAATGAGTGGTGGAGCTCTTAGTCAATTCTCAGTATTTGCACTAGGGGTGTCACCTTATATTACTGCTAGTATCATTACTCAGTTATTACAAATGGATATTATTCCTTATTTCAAAGAATTAAAGGAACAAGGATATACTGGTAAGCAAAAGATAAATAAGATAACTAGATATATGGCTATCGCGTTTGCTTTCTTACAAGGTTATATATTCACTTATGCATTTGGTGGTGTAACTGATACAACTGCACTTTTAAGTACTTCATTAGTTATGACAGCAGGTACTGCTATTGTATTATGGTTAGGTGATTTAATTACTAAAAAAGGTGTTGGTAATGGAATGTCATTATTAATCCTTGCTGGTATATTACAATCTATGCCTAGTATGTTTATTACTGCATTTGATTCGTTTATAAATGTTGGAACTTTCTCTACGTTAGTTGGATCATTATTATTTGGATCATTTGTAATCATATATTTATTAATTATTGTTGGAGTTATTTGGATTCAGTTAGCTGAACGTAGAATAGCTATTCAACATGCTAATAGAACTAATAGTGCTTATGGTGGACAACAAAACTTCTTACCGATTAAAATTAATTCGGCTGGAGTTATTCCTGTAATCTTTGCATCAACTTTGATTGCTGTACCAACTACTATTGTTGGATTATTAGATAATCAAGCTGCAAAAGATTTTGTGGAAAATTATATAAATTATACGTCATTGACTGGATTCTTGTTATTTATAGGTTTAATATTCTTCTTTGGGTATTTCTATACATTTTTACAAATGAATCCTGATGATATGTCGAAAAATTTAAATAAAAATGGAGCGTATATTCCTGGTGTAAGACCTGGATCTGACACTTCAAAATATATCAGTAAAGTTTTAGGTAATTTAACTGTTGTAGGATGTATTTTCTTAATAGTTATTGCTGGTTTACCGATAGTATTCTCTAATTTTTCTGGACTACCTGAAAATGTAACTATTGGAGGTACTGGTTTATTAATTGCTGTTGGGGTTGCAATAGAATCTTATAAGCAAGTTGAAAATAAATTAGTAAGTAGTGGTCATAGAAGTAGGATTAAGAGATGAATTTAATTTTTATTGCGCCGCCTTCGGCTGGTAAAGGTACTATTAGTTTCAAGTTAGTTGAAAATAATGGTTATCAACATTTATCTACTGGTGATTTATTGCGTGAGGAAATTAAAAGTGGTACTGATTTAGGTAATGATATCAAACATTTAATGGATGATGGTGAATTAGTTAGTGATTCAATCATTAATGAATTAGTAAAACACAAATTAGAGTCATTACATGGTAGCAAGTTTATACTTGATGGGTTTCCTAGAAATGTAGAACAAGCTGCTGTGTTAAATGATATATTTACTTCTTTAAATATTGATAATTATATTGTTATTTATTTAGGAGTAGACTTTGATACTTTGTTAGACAGAGTTACTGGTAGAAAAGTATGTCTGAATTGTAAAAAAATATATAATATTCATTCTGATGAGTTCAAACCAAAGGTGGATAATGTATGTGATGATTGTGGAACTGAACTTATTACTAGGGATGATGATACAGTTGAAACTTTTACAAAAAGATATAATACTTATTTGAAATCTACTGAGCCTGTATTAGAGTATTATAAAAATAAAGATAAGTTAGTTATTATTGAAGTAGAGAAATCTTCTCATGAAGCTTATGAAAAAGTTTTAGAAATTTTAGGAGAAATGTAATGGTAACGATTAAAACAGTTGATGAGATTGAATTAATGAAACATGCTGGTCATATTAATAATTTGACTCATCAACTAGTTGCCAGTCATATTAAACCTGGAATTACTACTAAAGAACTTGATAAGTTAGCTCATGATTTTATAATTAGTAAAGAATGTATTCCGTCTTTTCTAAATTATAATGGATTTCCTGCATCAATATGTACTTCTATTAATGAAGTAGTTGTACATGGGATTCCTGAAGATCGAAAGTTGATATCGGGAGATATAGTTTCAATTGATATTGGAGTATGTTATAAAGGTTATCACTCTGATGCAGCTAGAACTCATGCAGTAGGAATTGTAGATGTTGATAAGATAGAACTTATCAACAATACTAAAAAAGCATTTTTTGAAGGAATAAAGCTTATTAAACCTGGTAATAAATTAGGTGATATAAGTAGTGCTATTGAGAGTTGTGCTAATATGCATAATTTAGGTATAGTAAGAGAATTGGTTGGACATGGAATTGGAACTCATTTACATGAAGAACCAGATATTCCAAATTATGGAAAAGCTAATACTGGATTAGTTTTAAAAGAAGGAATGGTTTTAGCAATAGAACCAATGTTAAATCTAGGTAGTGATGATGTATGTATGTTAGATGATGAATGGACGATAGTTACTGAAGATGGTAAGTATTCTGCTCATTATGAAAATACTGTTGTTGTTACTAAAGATGGATACGAAATTTTAACAGGAGAGGATCTAAATGGCTAAGAAAAAAAATAATAACTTTGTTAGTAAAACAGAAGTTGTTAACAAAAAAGAATCAACTTCGGATAAATTAGAAGTTGAAGGGAAAGTTACTGAAGTATTAAAAGGTGGTACATATTTAGTACAACTTGAAAATGGACACACTGTAGAAGCCTACGTTTCTGGTAAAATACGAGTGAATATGATTCGTATCTTACCAGGTGATACAGTAATGATTGAACTTTCACCATACGACCTAACACGTGGGCGAATTACATGGAATAAGAGATAATGGAGGGAATTTATGAAAGTAAGACCATCAGCAAAGAAAATTTGCGCTAAATGTAAAATTATTAGAAGAAAAGGGAAAGTAATGGTTATTTGTGAAAATCCAAAACACAAACAAAGACAAGGTTAAGGGAGGAAATTATGGCACGTATTAAAAATATTGATTTACCAAATGATAAACATATTGTTATAGGTTTAACAGCAATTTATGGTATTGGTAGAAATGTAGCAGAAACTATTTGTGATAATGCTAAAATAGCTAGAGACAAAAAAGTTAAAGATTTAACTAATGATGATGTTACTGCACTTCGTAAAGAAGTTGATAACTATTTAGTTGAAGGAGAACTTCGTAGAGAAGTTCAAATGAACATCAAAAATAAGATGGAAATTAATTGTTATCAAGGTGTTAGACATAAAAAAGGATTACCTGTTAATGGACAAAGAACTAGTAGAAATGCTAAGACTCGTAAGGGTAAAGGTAAGACTGTAGCAAATAAGAAAAAAGTTGGTAAGTAGGAGGTAAATTATGGCTTATAATAGAAGAAAAAGAAAAGTTAAAAAGAATATTCCTGAAGCTCAAGCTCATGTTCATTCAACTTACAATAATACAGTAATTTCAATTACTGATAAAGACGGTAATGTTATTAGTTGGGCATCTGCTGGTACTATAGGATATAAAGGATCTAAGAAGAAAACTCCTTTTGCTGCTGGAATAGCTGCTGAAGCAGCTGCTAAAGCTTCAATGGATAATGGAGTTAAAAAAGTAGAAGTATTTGTTAAAGGATTAGGAGCTGGGCGTGAAAACGCTATCAGATCATTACAAACTGCTGGCTTAGAAATTACTTCAATCGTTGATGTGACACCAGTTCCACATAACGGATGTCGTCCGCCAAAACGTCCTAGAAATTAATTGAGAGGGGATTAATGAGTATGTTAAGATTTGATAAACCAAATTATAAAATTGTTGAAAGTATGGAAAGTAGCAGTTATGCTAAGTTCGTATTAGAACCACTTGAAAGAGGTTTTGGTACTACAATTGGTAACGCATTACGTAGAGTAATGTTATCTAGTTTACCTGGAGCTGCTATTACTTCAGTTAAGATTGAAGGAGTAATGCATGAATTCCAAAAGATTGATGGAGTTAAAGAAGATGTAACTACAATTATATTAAATTTAAAATCATCAGTATTTAGAAATCATTCAAATGAAAATAAAACTTTAAGACTATTAGTTGAAAAGGAAGGACCAGTTACTTTAGCTGATTTTGAAAAAAATGCAGATGTTGAAGTAATTAATCCTGACTTTGTAATTGCTAATGTTGTTAAAGGTGGAAAACTAGACATGGAAGTTACTTTATGTAATGGACGTGGATATGTTGATGCTAATACTAATCAATCATTAGTTGGAGAAAAAGTTGTAGGAGTTATAGCAATTGACTCATTATATTCACCAGTTGAAAGAGTTAGCTATGAAGTTGAAAATGCTCGTGTAGGGCATAATGAAGGATATGATAAATTAGTTATGGAAGTATATACTAATGGATCATTAAAACCTGAAGAAGCTATGGCTTTATCAGCTAGAATTTTAATTGAACATTTTAATATTGTTACTGATTTAAATGAAATAAGTGATGTTACAGGAATGATGAGTGTTAAGGAAGCAGATACTGCTGCTAAAGCACTTGAAACTCCTATTGAAGAAATAGAGTTAACTGTAAGAGCTTATAATTGTTTAAAAAGAGCAGGTATTCATACTATTTCTGACTTAGTTAATAAGAGTGAGGGAGAAGTTATGAGAATTAGAAACTTAGGAAAGAAATCTTTAAAAGAAGTTTTAGACAAAGTTAAAGAACTTGGACTTAAGTTTAACGATTAATGAGGAGGTAAACGATGATATATAGAAAACTTAATAGAGAAAGTAGAATTCGTAGAAGTATCTTAGCTGGTCTTGCAAAATCTGTTATTGAAAATGGATATGTTGTTACGACTGAAGCAAGAGCTAAAGAAGCGAGAAAATTTGTTGAGAAATTAATTACTTATGGTAAAAAAGGTACATTAGTTTCAAGACGTAAAGCTTTAGCATTCTTACATAATGATAAAGATTGTGTTAAAGTTGTATTTGATGTATTAGCACCTAAATATGCAGAACGTAATGGTGGTTATACTAGAATGATTAAAATCAAACAAAGAGTTGGAGACGATGCTTTGACTGTAAAATTAGAACTAGTTTAGTTCTTTTTTTTATGGTATTTTTTGAATATCTTAGTTGCAATATGGTATATAATATGATATTATTTATTAATAAGGATAGGGGAGTATCTATGGACACAGTTATAAGTTATATTGAAGATTTAGTGGCAAGATTCCCTGGATCTAAAGGTTATGTACAAAATAATAAAGTTTTAAAGAAATTAAAGTCTCAATTGTCTAGTTTAGAAGACGATATTATTTCTATGCATGAAATTTTAAGAATACCAGCTAAGAGAAGATATGTTGAGATGAAAAAAGTTCTTGATAAAATGATTGCTGAAAAAGATCAAGTAGTAACTAGAATTAAGAAGATTCAGTCAAATATAGAAAGAGTTAACTCTTTAAAGAATGGACAATCTATTAGAACTGTTGCTTTTCAAAAGCAAATTGTTGCATTGAATAGAATTATTAATGATAAAGATGTTGAAATTAAAAATTTAAAAACTAAACTTGAAAATTTAGAGAGAATCAATCGTAGAACTATAGAAGATGCTAGTGTTGATAATTCTAGAATTGTAAAACTAGAAGAAGAAGAGAAATCAATATTAAATGAAATTGCTAAAGAAAACGATCATCCTGTAAAATGTTTAGAGAAATTTAAAAATTATATGGCTAGTAACGATTATTTAGCTGCTTATAATGAAGCTAAGAAGATTTATGGTCAAGTAAAAGAAGTTTCTTATATGAATGATTCAAATGCTAATGGAGAATTGAATCAATTATTAGAAGAATTTTTAGAAATAAGAAATTCTTTAACTCAAAAGTTAACGAAAGATGATTATAAAATTAATCCTTCTAAACCACAACTTGAAAGACTAGCATGGGTTAATAGATATATTGATTTTATTATTGGTAAGTTAAATACAATTAAAAATTCTAATGCTGAATTTTCTGCTGAAGTAGAAAAAGCAAGCGAAGAGCAAATTGAAAGCCTTGAAAATCAAGTTGAATTTACAAATGATGAGATGGGAACTGATTCTATTATCTCTTTGATGGATAAATATTTGAATGATATTAAAATTTCAAATAATATGAATGATGAGGATCGTAATTATATTGAAACTAATGAAGCATTACTTGCTTCTTATAGAAAAGAAGCTGAAGAATTAAAATTAGTTATTGATGTTAGAGGTAGTGAAGCTATTGATGAAGAAGCAAAAGCTAAAGATATTGAAGAAAGAGATATTGCTGCTGAAAAAGTTATTAGTTTAAAATTTAGAGTTTCATTTGATGATACAGTAGATGAAGTATTTAATAAATTTATTGCTGAATTTGAAAGAGTTTTACAAGTTAATGTTGCAGATTTAGAAAATAATAATGTGGCTTTAGATACATCTGTTGAAGAAGATAATGTTTCTATTGAAGAACCTATTTTGGAAACTGATGTTAACAAAAATAATATAGAAGAAGAAAGTAAAACTGATGTTGTTGAATTTTTAAATTCATTAAAAATTGATGTTCAAAATTCTTCTGTTGAAGATAGCGTAGCTGAAGAAAAAATTATTGAAGATGATATAGCTGAAGAAAAAAATATTGGTGATGTTAAACCTACATTTGATTTAAAAAGTCATGAGTCTGATACAATTACTAATATTGAACCTACTTATGATATTAATGAATTAACTGGAGAAATTCCTGTGACTTCAATTATGGACTCTATCGTTGCTTCATCTAATGAAGGAGCACTTGTAGGTGGGAGTGTTGACAATTTCTTAGGTTCGCTTAATGATACTACTAGAGATGACGTTGAAGTAGTTGAAACAACACCTTTAGAAGTTCCTGATTTTGATCCTAATGTTGTGAATAGAGAATTTGTCAATACTGATGGAGAGTCTTTAGTAGATGTTCCTTCTGTTGATATTGTTAGCAATATAAATACAAATCCTAATCCAATTGATTGGAGTGCATTTAAAAATGCTAATTCAATTGAAGAGGATAAGAAAGAATTTAAACCTATAGATTGGACGTATCAACCTGATGTTGATAAGTCTGAAACTGTTGCTTCTGTTGGTGATATTAAAGCTGTAGAATCTACTCAACCAGTAACTGTTGATCCTGTTGTAAAAGCAGAACCTATTGTGGGAATTCAACCAGTTATTGATTTAGGTGAAGATACTTCTGGTGGACCTGAACCTGTTACTCCAGAGTCTATTGTAGATGTTAAACCTGCTATAGTGTTTGAACCAGTAGTTGAGCCTGTAGTAGAGAATGGTGATTCTGTTATTACTTTTGAAACTCCTGAGTTTAATAAATCTAATGATGTTATATTACCTGAAATAGATTTTAAACCTGAGTTTACTACACCTTCATACAATGCAAGTACTGATTCGTATTTTTCAAATAATTCTATGGATGATCATCCTAATCTTGGAAGAAAACCTTTTAGTACTTATGATGATGGAGAAGAAAGTAATGAATTACCTTTTACTGCATCTCAAGTAATTGGGGTATCTAAATATGGTGAACCTAGTAAAGAAGAAGAAATTATTTCTGCTCCGATGGATGATAATGATGATATATTTAGTGCTGGATTTACTCGAAAATTAAGTAATGGGACATTGAATTCTCAGGACGAAGAAGAAATTACTTTTGAAAGTATGTCTATATGATTGGTTTAATGTTAAATACTATTATATCTTTGGAGAATAATAAAAAGTATGTATTAGTTAATGAAACACTATATGGAGGAATTAAATATTTCTTAGCAATGGGTGTTGATGAAAATAAAAATTTGATTCAAACTGAGATTTCTATTTTAGAAGAAATAATAAAAGGCAAGGAATTATATGTTGATCAGGTAACTGATCCAGAAATGATAAAAGTTTTATCTGGTATTTTAGAACAAAGTATTTAATACTTTGTTTTTTTATGGTATATTTTTAATGGTGATATATATGAATGAAAAAATGAAAAACAATATGAGTAGAGATATGGAATATTATTTAGGTATTACATTAGAAGAGAGAATGTTAATGACTGAAGAAGAATATGAAGAAATATATAATCAGTCAATATTAAAAGTTCCTACTAATAACTTTAGATTTATAGGATGTGGTAGTAATTTAACTAGGATTAGAGAAACTTTATTAATAAAGAAAGTAGAAGTTGGGGAAGATTATTTTAATATGCTAAAGGAGGAATATGATAGAATTAATGAACAATTAATAGTTCCTGATAGATTTCCTGAAGATAAAAATCCTTATGCTAGTTTATTAATGAAATATTATTTGAGAAATTCTTTATTAGGTGTTGTTATAAAGAATGGATACAATGTTAAGTCTTCTTTAAAAAGAAGTTTTAAGCAAAGTAAATAATACTTTGTTTTTTTCTTGTTTTATGGTAGAATATAGATATATTAAATGAAGAAGGCGACTTAGTAGTTGTTATAAATATTTAAGAGAGTAAATACATTAGCTGAGAGTATTTATAATATAATTATAGTAATGAATTTCACCGCTGGAGTTTAAACGTCTTAGAAGCGTTAATTCTATAATGAGAGCTAGTTTTCTAGAATTTGGGTGGTACCGCGGATTATATTCGTCCCATATTTTAGATTTTTTTTATAGGAGGAATAATTATGAAAGAAAAATTAGAAAGTATTGTTAATAGTGTTAAAGAAGAATTGAGTACTATTGATAAGGAAGCAGATTTATTAAATTTGAAAGCTAAGTACTTGGGGAAGAAGAGTGAAATTCAATCATTAATGGTTGGTCTTAAAGATATGAGTATTGAAGAGAAAAAAGAGTATGGAATGTTATTTAATACTATTAAGAAATCTATTGAAAAGTTAATAGATGATAAAGTAAGTGAAATAAATAATAAAGTGGACATTTCTTTTGATCCGACATTACCGGTTAAAGAAGATACTGGTAGTTTACATCCAGTAACGATTGTTGCTAAAGAAGTATCAGATATCTTAAAAAGAATGGGATTTACTGTTATGACTGGTCCTGAGATGGATAGTGAGTATTATAACTTTGAAGCATTAAATGTACCTAAGGATCATCCTGCTAGAGATATGCAAGATACTTATTGGTTAGATAATGGTTTATTACTTAGAACTCAGACATCTTCTGTACAAGTAAGAGCTATAGAGAAATATGGAGTTCCTATAAGAATGTGTGTTCCTGGAAGAGTGTTTAGAAATGAAGATTTAGATGCTAGTCATGAAAATACTTTCTTTCAATTAGAAGGAATGGTTGTTGATAAAGATATATCTATTAACAACTTAATTTATGTAATGAAAGAAATGTTAAAAGAATCTTTTAAACAAGATGTAGAAGTTCGTCTTCGTCCTGGGTTTTTCCCGTTTGTTGAACCTGGATTTGAACTTGATTGTAGTTGTTTAATTTGTGGTGGAAAAGGATGTTCTACTTGTAAAGGTTCTGGATGGATTGAATTATGTCCTTGTGGTATGATTCATCCGAATGTTTTAAAAGAAGCAGGAGTTGATACTGATGTATATAATGGATTTGCTTTTGGTATGGGTCTTACAAGACTGGCAATGATGAAATATAAAATTAATGATATAAGAGGTCTTAATTCAGGTGATTTAAGACATGTTAGTAAGTTTGGAATTAAGTAGGTGAATTATGAAAATATCGTGTAATATATTAAAGAAACATATTAAAGATAGTAATACTATTGATTGGATTAAAGTTTGGGACAAGTTTACTATTCGTACTGCTGAAGTAGAAGGAGTAGAAGTTAAAGGTAATAATTTTGAAGGTGTTGTAGTTGGAGAGATTAAAACTTGTATAGATCATCCTGAAAGTAAGAAATTACATATTTTAACTGTTGATATTGGTAGTGAAGTTTTACAGATAGTATGTGGAGCTCCTAATGTAAGAGTAGGGCTTAAAGTAGCTTTAGTTACTGTTGGTGGAAGAATAGATGAATTTACTATTGGTAAAAGACCTTTAGTAGGAGTTGATTCTTATGGAATGTGTTGTTCTGGAAGAGAATTAGGAATTAGTGAAGATCATGCTGGTATTATTGAATTACCTAATGATTATGTTATAGGAACTCCGATTAAAGAGTATATAAAAACTATAGATGATATTATTGTTGAAATAGATAATAAATCATTAACTAATCGTCCTGATTTATGGGGACATTATGGAATTGCTAGAGAGATAGCTGCTATTACTGATCATGAATTATTACCACTTGATTTGAGTGAGATAGTTAATGATAAAAGTGATTTAGATATTAAAATATTAAATCCTGAAATTTGTAGTAGATATATTGGTTTAAAGATTGATAATATTAGTGATGTTGAAACTCCTCTTGATATGAAGATATTTTTACATTATGTAGGGATGAGAAGTATTTCTTTATTAGTAGATTTAACTAATTATTTAATGTTAGAATTAGGTCAACCAATGCATGCTTTTGATTCTAGAAGTGTTAAGAATATTGAAATAGGTTTAAGTAATGATGGTGATACTTTTACTACTTTAGATGAAGTTAAGAGATCCTTAACTAAAGAAGATTTAATGATTAAGAATAGTAATGAATACTTTGCTGTAGCCGGTGTTATGGGTGGATTAGATAGTGAAATTTTACCTGATACTAATTCTATTATTTTAGAGAGTGCTTGTTTTGATGCTGGTAGTGTAAGAAAGACTGCTTCTAGATTAAATTTAAGAACAGAAGCTTCTGCTAGATATGAAAAATCTTTAGATCCTAATTTAACTGAAATTGCTACTAAGAGATTTGTTTATTTACTTAGTAGTATAGATAAAGATATTAAAGTTGCTTCTAATATGACAGATGTATATCCTAGTGTTTTATCAGAAAAAGTTATTGAATTAAAGAAAAGTGAAATTAAAAGAAACTTTGGTAAAGATTTAGCTAGTGATGTAGTTAATAAAATATTTAGTTCTTTAGAATTTAAAGTAGAAGAGTTAGAAGATAAATATGTAGTTACTGTTCCTACTTTTAGAGCTAGTAAAGATATATCAATATCTGCTGATTTAATAGAAGAGTTATCTAGAATGTACGGCTATGAGAATTTTGAGATTACTCCTTTAAATTTAGATTTAACTTTTACTATTCATGAAGATATTTATGATCAAGAGTACGAAGTAAAGAATTATTTAGCTAGTGGATTTAAGATGAATGAAGTTCATTCTTATATGTGGTATAAGAGTGCTTTACTTAAAGATTTAGGCATAGTTAAAGATAGTGTTAAGTTATGTGGTAAGAATGAAGATAATATCCTTAGAGATGATTTATGCTTATCATTATTAGATATAGTTGCTAATAATTTTAAGTATACAAGTAATGTAAGAATATTTGAAATAGGAACTGTTATTAAGAGAGATGAAAATAATAGGAGTTTAGGAATTATACTTGGTGATGATTCTAATAAAGTTAGTGAATTATATAATGAAGTTAAATTAATTATTAGTAATTTATTTAATAGTATTAAAAACTATGATGTTAAGTTTATTAAATCAAGTACTGAGGATTATTATTTAGATGATTATGCTTATAATGTAGTTGTTAATGAAAAAGTGATTGGTCAAATAAATATTGTTCATCCTAAAATTATTAATTCTATTACTAAAAAGAAATCTGTAGTAGTTTGTGAAATTGATTTTAATAAGTTCGTCGAGTTAAGTAAGAATAATATTTTGTATAAAGAAGTAAGTAAATATCCTGAAGTATCTTTAGATTATACTATTATTACTAATAGTGATACTAAATATGCTGATATTGATAATGTATTAAGTTTATATGAAAAAGATATTATATTAAATTATTCTTTAGTAGATGTTTTTGAAAAAGATGATGAAAAGAAATATACTATTAGATATATAGTAGGATCTGATACTAAGACATTAACTCAAGAAGAGTTAGAAGATTTTAAAACTAAGTTTATAGAACATATAAAAAAGAATGGTTATTCAAT
>CAYJCL010000006.1:2548-14367 GCA_964368665.1 uncultured Muribaculaceae bacterium | reverse complement strand
TTAGCTAGTCTTTCTTTCATTTCTTTGGCTGCTTTATTAGTAAATGTTATTGCTAGTATTTGATATGAATTGATTCCTTGATCAATTAGATGAGCTATTCTAGTAGTTAATACTTTCGTTTTACCTGATCCTGCTCCTGCGAGTACTAGGCATGGTCCATCTACATGTGTTGCTGCCTCTTTTTGTTTTTGATTTAGTTCGTTTATATATTCCATACTTTTACTCCTTGATATTTATTATATCATTTTAGAATTATTTTTGTTATAAGTTTTTATTATTTAGTTGAGTTTTAAATTTATTTATGTATAATAAATTTAGGAGTGGTTTTAATGAGTAAAGGAAATTTAATAGTAATTGAAGGTGCTGGTGATGGTGTTGGTAAGTCGACACAGCTAGCTTATTTAAATAGTAGTTTAGATAGAGATGGAATTGAATATAAGAGTACTCATTTTCCTTCTTATGGGACTTTTCATGGGGCTAGTGTTGAGGCTTATTTGAATGGTGATCTTGGAACATCTGATGTGGAAGATGCTTATTATATAGCTTCTTTATATGGTACTGATCGAGCTACTGCAATGAGAACTTTAGGATATAAGGATTATTATGATGAAGGTAATTTAATTATATGTGATAGATATACTACATCTTCTTTAATTTATCAGTCTGCTAGAATTACTGATAAACAAAAGAAGATTGATTTTATTAATTTTGTTGTTGATTGTGAATATAATAAATGGGGAGTTATTATTCCTGATAAGACGATATTTTTAGATGCATCAATAGAATTAATGAAAAGACTTCGTTTGGAAAGACAGATGAAGAATAATGTTGAAGCTGATTTACATGAGAAGGATGATGAGTTTTTAAATTTAGTTTATTATAATGCTCAATTTATTGCTGAGTATTTAAACTGGACTAGGATACCTTGTGAATATCTAGGTAAATTAAGAAGTATATCTGATATTCATGATGATGTTTATGAAGAAGTATTGAGTTTAATTAAGAAATAAAAAAATTATCTGTGAAGATAATTTTTTTATAAGTGTTCAATGATTGCGATATTAGTTTCTAGTTTAACTAATAAATCATCTGTTTCATATTTATTAAATATTTCTTTGAAGTCATTAGGATCAATTAGAAACATATCGTAATATAGTTTGAAAGCTTCTTGATAGTTTTTAATTCCAAGATTTTTTAGAAATGTAATATTTTCTTTAACTGTTTCTTTTGATGTAGTTATTTGTTCTTTAATTAGTTTAGGAATATTTTTTTCTATTTGTCTGATTGTTTTATCATCAAAGTTTAAATCACTTAAGAATTTCATTGTAATCCCCCTTTAAGTGCTTCTGATATAGTTATCATTTCTTCTTCTGTATATATTGAATCATATAATACTGATCCAATAATTAATTCTTTTAAATCTACATTAACATTTTTATTTAATAAGTAGTTTAAGTTTCTTTCAATTCTTTCTTTTGAGAAGTATGCATTTTCTACTGTGTATGAATATTTATTAACAATAGTATTAGCAAATGTTTTTGTTAAATCAGTCATTTCAAATTGAATATTTTGAAATGGCGATACATTATTATACACTGTATTTAAATCCATATTATTTAGTGCTTCTGCTACTTCTGGAGATATCATTTTATTTAATCCTTGAGCTATTTTATCTTTATCTGGAAGTGGTAAATCACTTAGGTCTACTCCATCAAATATTCTTTGGAATTCGTCATCACTAAAGATGAAATCATAATATGATCCATTATTACTTTTAATTGGAACTCCATTTTTCTTACAATATTTTATTTTTGTAGCAACATCTATTAAGTTAGTACTTAGTTTTTCAGGAGTTTCTACGAATAGGTTTTCTTCTCCTGTTTCGATGATTGCATCGATACCTTTAATCAATTCTTTTGTATCTTGTGCTAAGCATTGAATTGCTTGTTTACCATTTTTCTTTGTTAGACTTATTTGATATCTAGAAATCATTTCTAGATTATTTTTAAATGTTTCTGTATCTATGAATAGTGTTGAAATATTTTTGCTTAATTCTGCTTGATCTAGTTTTATTCCTTTAGAAATTAATAATTCTAGATTAGTAAAGAATCCTGTAAGTCCTTGTTTTAATAATCCTAATGGGATTGTTTGGAAGTTTATTTCGCTTTCTTCACAAATACTTTTTAGATTTTTTAAATCTTCTAGTGAGTAAACTATTAGGATATCAAAGTTTAATTCTAGGTCTTTAGCTGTTTTATTATTATCTAGGAAGAATTTTACTTTTTCAATTAATGTTTCATCTGTTAATACTGTTTCGTATCTTTTGATAACATCTTTATTTACTTGAAGACTTTTTAAATATTCAATATTCTTTTTAGCCAATTCTTCAACTGATAAGTTTGAAGTAATTGGTGAACTTGGTTTTTCTTTTGTTTCTTCAACTATAACTTCTTCTTTTGGTTGTTCTTCTATTTTAGGTTCTTCAAATTTTGGTTGTTCTATAGTTGGGAAGTTATCTAATGGTTTAATTTCTAATGGGTTTTCTAGTGGTACTTCTTTTGTTTCTAATCCATTATCTATTGATATATCATTAGTTTCATTTATCATTGAATCTTCATTATTAGTTTCTTCTTCTGGTTGAATACTAGCTTGTTCTTTTAATAATTTAAATTCTTCATTGAATGCTTGTAACGTTCCTTCTGGGAATAGAATCATTTTTCCTAATTCAGTTATTTCATCTTCATTAAAACTTAATGAAGATAGTAATTCTTGAACTGAGTCTCTTGTGATGCTTCCATTACCATGTAACGATTCATTGATTAAGTTTCTTAATCTATCTTGCATTTGTAGAGCGTCAGTTAGTTTACCTTCAAATTCTGTTGATTCTATTTCATTTTCTGAAATTTTCTTTTTGGTAACGTTTATTTCATCTTCAGAGTTTTTAATAAGTGTATCTATTTCTTCAATTCTAGATGGAATTACTGATTTAATATTAGCAAGCATTTTTTCAGGATCAAATGATTCTTTAGCTTCATCTAATAGTAAAGTGTATTTTTCTGTTTTCATTCCTCCGAATTCTGTTACGAATTCTGAGAATTGTTTATCTAGATTTACTCTATTAGTTGTAAATGTTTTTCTTTCTTCTTCTAATTTTTTAGATTCGTCAGATAAAACATTGAAATTTTCTTTATTATCTTTTATTTTTTCATTAACTTCTTTAATTATTATACTATCTTCACTTTTTAAATTATATAAACGTTCTAATAGTTTTCTTTGATCTATGGTTAAATTCACTTTTACCAACTCCTTATTATTCTTTATAATTATAACAAATTATGTTTTGATTGTAAATGATTATATTATTTGTTTAAGTAGTTATTTTATTAATCGACTTTGTTTGACATGTTATACATCTTTATTTACATGTTATTTGTTTTGTGTATGTAAAGTACATGCATTTTATTTTACATCACCTTTTTTATTGTTTGTTCATATACTACTATAGAAATGAGGAGATTTTATAAAAAAAGTTGGAAGTTTAATAGTGTTATTTTTAGCATTAATAGTAGTTATTATAAGTTTTTTTATTGAGACTGATGATAATAATTTAACTACTGTTACTGTAGCTGAAGTTACACATAGTTTATTTTATACACCTTGGTATGTTGCAATTGAGAATGGTTATTTTGAAGAAGAAGGAATTGAGATTGATTTAGTTTTGACTCCTGGTGCTGATAAAGTTAGTGCTGCATTATTATCTAATGATGCTCAAATAGGTTTTGCAGGACCTGAGAGTTCTATATATGTATATAACGGCGGTGAGGAAGATCATATTATATCTTTTGCTGGTTTGACTAAACGAGATGGCCAATTTATTGTATCACGTGAAGATATAGAAAATTTTAGTTTGGAAGATTTATATGATAAAGAGATTCTTGGTGGTAGAGTTGGTGGAATGCCTTTACTAAATTTTGAGAATGCTTTATTTGTTAATGATATAGATAGTTCTAGAATAGATATTAACACTGCTATTGAGTTTGCTGCTATGACTGGTTCTTTTACTGCTGGTATTGGTGATTTTATTAATGTTTTTGAACCTAGTGCTACTTTATTAGAACAAGAGGGAATTGGATATGTAGTAGCTTCTGTAGGTGAATTATCTAGTGAAGTACCTTATACTACATTTTTAGCTAGGGATAGTTATTTAAGTGATAATGAAGAGTTAATTAAGGGTTTTGTTAATGCTTTAAAGAAAGGAATAGATTTTACTTTTAATAATAGTAGTGAAGATGTTGCTTATGTTATATTAGATCAATTTAGAGACAATAGCATTAATGATATAGTTACAATTATTGATAGATATAAAGATGCTGATGTTTGGTATGATACTACTTTAATTAATGAGAATGCATTTAATAATTTACAGGATATAATGATTAACGAAGATTTAATTGAAGAGTATGTTCCTTTTAATGATTTAGTAAAAAATATATATGAGTAAAATTTTAGAAGTTAATAAGCTTTGTAAGAAATATCACACTATTAATGGAGAAGTAGATGCATTATGTGATATTTCTTTTTCTTTAAATAAGGGTGAATTTATTTCGATAGTTGGTAATAGTGGTTGTGGTAAGAGTACTCTACTTCATATTCTTGCTGGTATTATAGATAAAAGTTCTGGAAGCATTAACGTTAATAGCAATCACAGAATTGGTTATATGTTACAACAAGATGCATTGTTACCTTGGTTGAGTATTATAGATAATGTTACTATTGGTTTAAGAATTAATAACTCTTTAAACGATGATGAGAGAGCTCGTGGAGTATTATTATTGACTAAGTATGGTTAGGAGAATTTATTGATAGTTATCCACATAATTTATCTGGTGGGATGCGTCAGAGGGTTGCTTTAATTAGAACATTAATTATGAATCCTGAAATTGTATTATTAGACGAACGCTTCACTGCTTTGGATTATCAGACTAGGTTATCTATAAGTAATAGTGTTTATGATATATTAAAAAATGAGAATAAGAGTGTTATTATGGTTACTCATGATTTGGCTGAGGCGATAAGTATGTCTGATAGAATTTTAATACTTGGAAGGCGTCCTGGTACTATTAAAAATGAATTGGAAGTGTTATTTTCTAATAGAAAAACTCCTATAGAAAATAGGAATTTAAATGAGTTTAAGGATTATTATAATATATTATGTAAGGAGTTAGATTTACTTGTCTAAGGAACAGTTAGAATATTTAAATAGTATTAAGAGATCTAAGATATTTGTTAAAGTTATTCAATGTTTAATAGTTATTAGTTTTTTTGGAATATGGGAGTTAAGTAGTAGGTTTGGTTTTATTAACTCATTTGTCTTTTCTAGACCTAGTGAAGTGTTTTATACTATATATGAGTTAATAGTTAGTGGTGAGTTGTTTAGGCATTTATTTACTACTTTAATTGAGGTATTTATTTCTTTTGGGCTTGGGATGAGTTTGGGTTTATTAATAGCAATTATTTTATATATGATTCCAGTAGTTAATAAAATATTAGATCCATTTTTAGTAATGTTAAATTCTTTACCTAAGGTTGCTATAGGACCAATGTTAATTATATGGAGTGGTGCTAATATGAGTACTATTATAGTAATGGCATTATTAATTAATTTAATTGTTACTATTATATCAATACTTAATGGTTTTAATCATACTGATAGTATTAATTTAATGTTATTTAAGAGTTTGAAAGCTAGTAGGTTTCAAACTCTAAGGTATTTAATTATTCCTTCATCTTATAAGGTAATTATATCTACGATAAAATTAAATATATCTATGACTTTAATAGGTGTCATTATGGGTGAATTTTTAGTTAGTCGTCAGGGAATTGGATATTTAATAATATATGGTACTCAAGTATTTAATTTAAATTTAGTTATTGCTGGTGTTTTAATACTTATTATTATTTCATTTTTGTTATATAAAGTTATTACTTATTTTGAAAATAAATTATCATTTAAATAAAAAATACTAAGAAATTTCTTAGTATTTATTTTTTGTCATTATTTTCTGAATCGTTTATTCTGCTCATAATTAAGTTTATATCTATTTTTGGTTTGTTTTCTTCTAATGGTTTATTTTCTTGATTTTGAGCTGGAGGTTTAAATTCATCAAATGATGGCGGAACTGGTATATTATGTTCTTCAATACTTGGTTGTTCTTGATAAGTATTATAATTTACTTCTACCGGTTTTGTTTCACTAACTGGTATTTGGTTATAATCTTGTACTGGTTGTGTTTCACTAATTGGAGTTTGGTTATAAGTTGGTTCCTCAATTGGTTTAACTTCTGGTGTAGTGATTTCTTGTTGTGGTAGTTTTTTGTTTTTATATTTATTAAGTAGTTTATCTTTAATACTTTGTTTTTGTTCTTTTTCTAGTTTTGCTTGGTTTTCAGTACTTTGATTCATTTTGTCTACTTTGTTTTTAGCTGTTACTAATTTATTTAGTTTCACTAAATCATAAATAATTATTATTAGAGCTGGTACTAAGATTAAAGCTATCCATCCACCTACACTACTTAGTAGAAATTTTAATCTTCCTAATTGTGGGATTGTAAATACTACTTCACCAACGATATTATCGTAAGGAACTGTTGTATCATCTGGTGATAAGTTATTATCTCCTTGAGTTTGATATTCAATGCTTCCATCTTCTAATTCTCTAATATCTATTACTCTATGAGTGATAAGTCTTGCTGAATACATTGTACTTGTAGAGTGGAATGTAATTACATCTCCTACTTTTATGTCATCCACTGATTTAGGACGCATGTTAATTACTACGTCATATACTTTTATTTTAGGTTCCATAGAGGGACTTACTATTGTATATAATGATACAGGAGGATTTTCATCATTTTTTTTCGCTATCGCTGCCGTTACGAAGACATACATTAGGAAGATAGCTATTATTATTAAAAGAATTATTAGAACCCATGTAAAAACATTCCCTAGTTTACTAGAGGATTTCTTTTCATGATTTGTCAGAATTCCTTCATTCATAACTATGCCCCTTTTATCTTATTTAATTATAAGATAAATAGCAAAAAAAAACAACAAAATGTTGTTATTTATTTTATTTTTATATAACTGCTATGGTATTAGCACTAACTGTTGTATTAAATAGTTTTCCTTGTGAGTGTTGTTCTTCGTTTAAGTTAGTGAATCTATATACTAAGTAATATGTCGTTTTTTCTAGTTGTCCTTGGAATGTATGGCTATCTAGTGTTATTGATCCTGTACCTTGTAGGGAACCACTTTTAATAGCATCTCCTACTCCAGTAAATCCAAAATGATTTAATGTATCATTACGATATATTTCTACAAAGTTATTATGGAGTGTTCCTTCTGTATTAGTAACATAGTGAGTACTTGGTGTTGTTGTTTTATACACTTCATATGTTATTTCATCATTAAAAGCTGGATCTATTTCAAAGTCTAGATCTACTTCGTAATTAGCTTTTGCTTCTGCTGGTGTATCTGGTTGTCCTTCAATAGTAAATGTTTGTATACCTATCCATCCTGGTACTATACCAATTGATGGAATTGAAGGATTTGATACTGCTTCAAAGTGAATCCCTGCTAATATTGCAGTATTTATTTCGTTAGTTTGAGCGTCTCCAGTTACTCCTGTTGAGAAGTATGCAAATACTGCTCCAGATATTGCTGTAACAAATGATAATAAACTAATTAAAGTTAATATAAATACTGTTCTTTTAGTTTCTTTTTTGTTTTCCATATATTACTCACCTATTATAATAATAACAAATATGTTTCTAAAAAACAAGCAGAAAAAAAACAACTATCGTTGTTTTTAATTAATTAGTTACCGCTTCTACAGTAAATATAGGATTAATACTCATACCTTGTACTGCATTTTGATCAATACCTGCTGGTTTTTCAAATTCATATACAACATAATATGTAGCTTCTTCAAATGTTCCAACTGTATAGTTAACTGTTTCAATTACAGTTTCTGCAGTTAAATCATTTAAACTACCAGTTTCTAATAATTCATTTTCTGCACCTAATGTTGCAAATGAACCTAGATTAATTGGACAAGACATTGTTGATTCAACAGTGTCACCATTAGTTACATTTTCATTAGTACATGCACCAATTGTAATTCCTGTATGTGATGCTGCTGTAGTTTTATAAATTGAATATGTAATCCAATCACTAAAAGCTGCATTTAAACCATTTTTATCTAATACTACTCTGTATGAACCAGCAGCATCACTATCACCTGTAGGAGTTTCTACAGATATTGCTCCTGCTCCAGCCCATCCTGGTAGTGCATCAGTAAAATCAATAGTTCCTGTTACAGTTGTATTTAACCCTGCTAATTGAGCAGCTGCTCCTGAAACAGTTTGTGAACCACTACCTGCTTGTGCACTAAAGTATGCGAATGTTGCTCCAACAACTGCTGTTAATAAAGTTGCTACAGCGATTACAGATAAAAATATCATATTTTTCTTTTCCATATTTATATATCCTTCCTTATGATAACAATTTATCAAATTATAGACTTAGTGTCAATATATTTTAATGTTTTTTTGTAATTTTTACATAAATATACAATATTTTTATCTTATATGATGTGATATAATTTTTTTAGGTGGTTGTTATGAATTTATACATTCCTAAGATTGAAGATTATTGGTATGAGGAGAAGTTACTTAATGATAAAGATACTATGAGTTATAATGCAGGATGGGAAGTTAGTTATGATGGGTATAATTATGATACTGGTTGTATTTCTTTTCCTAAGAATTTATGGCAATCTTGCTATGAGAAAAGAATTAAAGAAAATAAATTTTTTGCTTATGTAGTTGTTAATAATGAGTATGTAGGTTATGTTAATTACCATTATAATTTAAATAATTCTAGATATGAGTGTGGAATTGTTATAGAAGCTTCTAAGAGGGGTTTAGGATATAGTGATAGTGCATTGAAGTTATTAATTAATCATGCTAAGAAGAATGGAATAGAAGCTTTATATGATGATTTTGAAGATGATAGAAATGCTTTGAAGTTATTTTTAAATAATGGGTTTGTTGTGGTAGATGAGTATTCTATTAAAAGATTTAATAGAGATGTTAATATTTTGGTTGTAAAATGCGAAATAAAAAATTGACTAATACGTCAATTTTTTTTAATTATAAAATGTTTCATTAATATACGTTTTTATTTCATCATATTCAATAAAATCTATATCAGTTATATTATTATCATATGGGAAAATGTCGGATTTTAATTCTACACTTTCTTGAGGTGGAATATTACTAGCACTGAATCCTGAAATTGCTACTATTTTTCCATCATTAAGTAATACATCATATCCACCAATAGTTAGATTTTGATTTGATGTATTAGTTACAGTTGTGCGTAATTCGTAGGCTTTAAAATCTTCATTTTCTAACACTTTAGTTTCAACTTTAGCATCGTGATCTGGTATTGATTCATCAGTTACTGTTATATTAGTAGAAATTTTTATTTTCCCTGCATAGTTATTATATAAATAAGGTATTCTAGATAACACAATATTTTCTTCTTTTGTTTTCATTATTCCATTAGGAATTGATTCTGTTTTGATTAAGTTATCTTCGTAGTCGTAATATTCTATTTTTACATCTACATGTTGATTTTCATTATTATTTGTTAATTGTAATACTAGGGTATTATTTTCATTAATAATACTAGGATTTATTTCTACATTTTCATCTAGAGTTTCTATGTTTTCTACTTTGTATACATTAGAAACTATTTGATTTTCTGTTTTTGTTTCTGTATTATCATTTATTATGAAGAATACTGTAGTACTTGTTGCTATTACTGCAATAATACTTACTATTGTTAATGCTATTTTCATTTTTTACTCTCTTTCTATTCTATGCGGGATTGCATCCCCATGATGGACTATCTGCTTTACAAGTTGCTTTTTGGCAAACATGGCTTGGTGAACATACATTGGTAGTTGACCATGATGTCCAGCTTCCGTATCTATGTTCACTTATTTTACATTCATAGATTGGTTGTGGCATTCCGATACAAAATGGGGAACTTGGTAGATGAAATGTTGGTCCATTTTGACAACGGTACCCATTATCACATACCCAACTTCCACCAGGATGGTTGAATGTGAAATATTTATGGTCATAATAATAATAATATGATCTTGTTCTGTATTTTGTAACTACATCTAGTTCCCAACCGAATTCTATGGTAGTATTTTTTCTTGGTATTGTGAATGTTAAGTTCATTGCGCTTAGTTGTGTTGTTCCGTATCCAGCTGCGCTTAGTGCTGTTGATCCTGAATATTCATATGTTGATGTTGGTGATGTTATTACGTTATCCACTTTATGCCATGAATATTTGTAATTATGATCTGGTGTTGCTATAACATTTATTTTTGTACCAAATACTCCTGACACTATTACTACATTACGACTTGTTTTACCACCCGCCTGTACCGTTGCGTTACCTCCAGCATAAATTATTAAGTTATATAATGTTTTATCTACTTTGGATACTACTACATCTTGTTTTGTGACAATATTACCTGCTCTATCTTTTGCTGTGATTGTATATTTTCCATTATCTCTATTGATAGTAATATTACCTGCTGAATTTCCATTTAATGTAGTTCTTTTTCCACTTGAGTCAGTAATATAAAATTCTGCAATTCCTGCTGATGTGGATCCATCAGTTAAAGAAATTGTAATTGGTCTGTCTGTATTTATATATTCAGCATTATTAACTGATACTGTTAATGTTGGAGTTATACTATCGATTATAAATCCTGTTTTACCATTTCCACTAGATCCTGTATCACAGACAATATCTGATTCGTTTCCAACTGCATCAATTGCTTTACTACATATTAATTGATTATCTTTAGTATTTTTAGTTATTGCTACTGATAGCACAGGATTTTTTTCATCTCCTGAGATTGTTGGTTCACATGGTGAAGTATCTATACAGTATAGAACTTTAGCTACTCCACTTCTGTCTTCAACATTAGTTGTTTTAGGGTCATTTATATTTGTATATCTTGTTAATGATCTATAGTAAGTTACTCCTTGGAATGTATTACTTGCACTAGAACTTGTTCCGTAAGCACTAATTGTTGGTGCTTTTTTATCTACTTTTTCTACTTCTACTGTTTGCTTTGATATATTTCCTGCGTTATCAGTTATAGTGATATTATATTCACCATTGTCTTTATAGAAGATAAATTCTCCACCTTGGTTTTCTTTTGTTTCTGTATCTTTAGGTCCTTCTACTGTAACTTTTGCTATTCCTGAACCTACATTTCCATCGTTAGTTTTTATTGATATTTTTCTATCACTACTAGTGTAGTTTGTATTATCTACTTCTACTACTATTTCTGCTCCTGATTTATCAATTCTAACTATTACTTTTTTATTTTTATATCCTTCGTTAGTGTTTGCTGATATATATATTGTTGCGTAAATATTACTTCCTGATATTTTTATTACATTAGCACATGTTGATATATTATCTGGTATTGAAGTACATATATCACCTGTTTTTGTTTCATTTACTCCACTACCTGAGTAAGTTATTGTGTTTTTCACTATTTCTATTCCGTCTTTTGGTGTTACTAATAAGTATACATTTTGATTTGTCCAATCTACTTCATGTTGATCACTTATACCTAATTTTGTTGATGTATTATTTTCTGCATATGGACTTACTTCTAGTGAGTCATCAAATTCTTCTTCCATTTTTATTTCACAATC
>CAYJCL010000006.1:0-2448 GCA_964368665.1 uncultured Muribaculaceae bacterium | reverse complement strand
ATGGACTTACTTCTAGTGAGTCATCAAATTCTTCTTCCATTTTTATTTCACAATCTTCTTGGATTTCATCTGAATAAGCAGCTATTGGAACGTTGTTTTCAAATGTAATAGTGATTTGATCACATTTCATATCTGAGTTATCTTTAGGATCTGTTACGTAATTAGTATCTCCTTCGTCTGCACTAAGATATCCATTCATTACTAATTGTAATACTGGAATTGTTATTGGTGTTGATAAGTTATTTTCATCAGCCCATTTTTCTGCGGCTAGTTCTATTTGTTTTACTTTGTTTTCTTTAAGTTCATCTTTAGCTGATTCATTTATATTATTATATACAGGAATTGCAATTGCTGCGATGATTCCTAGTATAACTACAGCTACTAATATTTCTACTATTGTAAATCCTTTATTTTTCATATTAACCTCTATTATTCATTATATCTCATTATTCATTTAATTTCTATAATATTTTACCAACATTGTCCATATGGACTATCGGCTCTACATACTGCACTTTCACATTTTTGATTATAACTTGTAGAACACCAATTAGTTGTCCAAATACTCCAACTGCCATAATATGTATAAGCTTTAGTACAGCTATATTTTAGTGCTAGATGTGTACATCCTCCATGTGATAAGAGTGCTTCAGTACTGTTAGGGTCACACGGACTTATTTTAGTACATTTCCATGGATAACCTGGTTGAGTATAATTGTATATTTTTGTTTCTGTTGCCCAATGTTTATCACTTGTCCTATATTTTACTACTGTACTTATTTTCCATTTAAATTCAACAGTTACGTTTTTTTGTGGCATAGTAAATGGTAATTCAATTACTCCTGAAGATAATGGATTAGTTCCTAGGGCTTCTGATCCTGAATAATTGTATGTTGATGTAATAGATGTAGTATTACCATTATCTACTCGATACCAATCAAATTCATAATTATGATCAGGTGTTGCTACAATATCTAATTTTGTACCAAAGAGATATTTTTCTCTTGTAATATTTGTAGACCCTCCGGTACCAGAGATTACTACAAGTGTATATAGAGTCGTATCTACTTTAGATACAGTTGTTGTTTTTTTAGTTGTGTTTCCTGCTCTATCTGTTGCTATAATTGTATAAGTTCCATTATGTTTTTTCGGATATGAATATCCTTTTGAATTTGTAGTTAGTGATACTTTGTTGCCGCTAGAATCTAAAATATAAAATGATGCTATTCCTGATGATGTTGTTCCGTCAGTTAGATGAATATTGATTGTTCTTTCTGTATTAATATAGGTATTGTTATTTACTGACACTGTTAATATAGGTGCATTGTTATCAATTATGAATCCTGTATCACATTTAACTGCTGATTCATTTCCTACGTTGTCTATTGCTTTAGTACATATCATTTGTTTTTGTGAATTACTATTATTTAGTGTTACTGATAAGTTACTATTACTGGTTGATACTGTTGTTGGATTACATTGTGATACTCCTGTACAATATAACACTTTAGCTACTTTACTATTATCATCATATTGTGATTTTGGATCTGTTATAGTTGTAGTTCTTGTTATTTTTTGATAATAGTATGCTCCGTTATAAATGTTACTTATAGTGTTAGCTGTGTTTGTAGTGTAGTTTCCAATTACTGGTGCTTTTTTATCTACTTTATCTACTTTTGTTATATTTTCATCTTTTAATACTATAATATTTCCTGCATGATCAGTTATTGTGATTTCATAAAGTCCATTATCTTTATAGAAGATAAATTCTCCTCCTTGATTTTCTTTTGTTTCTGTATCGTTAGGTCCTTTAATAGTTACTTTTGATATACCTGATCCAACGTTTCCATCATTTGTAGTAATTAATACTTTTCTATCACTACTAGTATAGTTTGTATTGTCTATTTCTACTATTATTTCTGGTTTAGATTTATCAATTCTAACGATTACTTTTTTATTTTTATATCCTTTATTTGTATTTGTTGATATATATATTTCAGCATTAATATTATCTCCTGAGACTTTAATTATATTAGCACATGTTGAAATGTCAGTAGGTATTGAAGTACATATGTCACCAGTTTTTGTTTCATTGATACCGCTTCCTGAATAAGTTATTGTACTATCTATTAGAGTAATATTTTCTATTGGAGTTACTAATAAGTAAACGTTTCTATCAGTCCATTCTACTTCGTGTTTATCATTTAAATCTAATTTTAAATGTGCTAGTTCATCAGATTTTTTTTCTCCATATGGAATCACTTCTAGTGAACCATCAAACTCTTCTTCCATCTGAATTTCACAGTTTTCTTGGTTTTTATCTGAATAAGTAGCTATTGGAATATTATTTTCAAATTTAATGTTAATTTGATCACATTTCATATCTGAGTTATCTTTAGGATCTGTTACATAATTTGTTTCACCATCATCTGCACTAAGATATCCATT
>CAYJCL010000005.1:16142-17194 GCA_964368665.1 uncultured Muribaculaceae bacterium | reverse complement strand
TAAAAAATAATGCTAAAGATTTAGTTCAAAACAAAGAAAAAAGGAGTGTTGAAAGCATGATGATGCCAGAAGATACTATGACAGAATTTAGTGGTGCATTACCAAAAGATGTTGTAACAGAAAATAAACCAGTAGTAGAAACTATGGAAGAAATACCAAAAGAACCAGAAAGTAAATTCTTTAATTTTGCAAGTAACGAAACTGCAAATATGAATACTGGAATTAATATAGCTCCAGTTGAAACTACAAACTTTAAACCAGCAACAGAAGATACATTAGAAGTAGTTCCTCCAAAATCATTTGCACCACAACCAGAAACATTAGATTTTGCTATTCCAATCGAAGAAAAAACAGAAGCTAAACCTTCTGGAGATCCAAAAAAAGAAATTATAGATTTAATAGAAAAACTTAAAGGTCAAGGATTTAAAATATTTCATAACGAATATGACTTAGTAAATCAAGTACAAATAAGTATATTAATAGATAAATAATGTTTATCTATTTTTTTATTGTAAAAAATCTTCTTTTTTATAGTTATCTTCACTTCCACTAACATAATAATACATCACAGTATTTTCTGGATCATTATCAGGTTCACCTGAAATAGCATTTAAAGGAATTCCTACCACATTCTCAGGTTGATCATACCAGACAGATTCTGTATCCTTTAAAACATATTCTACAGTATCTACCCAAATATTTTTACTTACCCCACCCTGTTTCACTTCCAGTGTTGAAGAATCATCATTACCATTCCACACCATCATTAAAACATCTGGATTATACCCTACCATCCAAAAATCAGTACCAGAAGACCCTGTTTTAACTGCATATTTGCGAGATATTTTAGAAGCTATAGAAATAACTGTAGGATTATTATAATCATCAAATGCACTATTATAAGTCCCTGTCATCATTTCATTTAAAATATAAACATAATTAGGATTTAAAACTAATTTGTTTTCATATTCTTTTTCATATAAAATATTTCCATCTAAATCCTCTACTCTTTCAATAAAAGAAATATCTCTTTCATATCCACCACTAGCTAG
>CAYJCL010000005.1:0-16132 GCA_964368665.1 uncultured Muribaculaceae bacterium | reverse complement strand
ATATTTATTTCTCCAGTACCTAGTGCTAATGAAGGATTAGCCAACAATTCTGCTTCAATACCCATTCTCCTTGCAGTATCCACTAAAGTTTCTTCACCTAAAAATAAATGAGTCTTAACAGCATATATATTATCAGAATAAGACAAAGCAGCAGCCATCGTAATTTCTTGATTTCCATAGACATCATTATAATTAGAAGGAGAATAATCATCATTATCAGAAAATACAAAAGTTGTTGGTTCACTCAAAAATTTAGAAGAACTAACCATTCCATTTTCTAAAGCAGCATAATACAAAATTGGTTTCATAGCAGAACCTACTTGTCTTTTACTACTTGTTGCTCTATTAAATTGACTTAGAGCATAATCAATTCCTCCTGTTAAAGCCATTACTCCCCCACTTTCAGGGTCAATAACAACACCAGCTACTTGCAACAACTCTTCATCACTCATATTACTATTAACAGATTCCTCTAAATATCTTTGAGTATCCATATTGAGAGAAGTAAAAATCTTAAGTCCCCCTACTTCTATCAACGAAGAAGGAATTTCATCAATAGATTCCAATTCATCATACACAGCATCATAATAATACATAATCATTTTTAATGAATCTTCATCTTTAGAACCATAAATATCTAATTCATTTAAATATAAATTATTATACTCTTCTTCAGTAATATAATTATTATCAATCATACTTCTAGCAACAACAAACGCCCTATCAACTGCTAAATCATAATTACTAACAGGATTATAGTCATTAGGTTTTTTTGGTATCCCAACTAACATAATCGCTTCTTCTAGAGTTAACTCATCAGGTTCTTTGTTAAAATAATATTTACTAGCATCATATATTCCATAATTACCTTGTCCATAATATATACTATTTAAATAACCTTCTAAAATTTCATCCTTAGAATAATGCATCTCTAAATTAACAGTTAACAAAGCTTCATCTATCTTTCTACTCCATGTCTGATCAAAATCCAAAAATAAATTCTTTACATATTGCTGACTAATAGTACTTGCCCCTTGCATAATCCCATTGTTTTGTAGATTAATAACAGCTGCTTTAGCAATTCTTAAATAATCAAACCCCATATGTGAATAAAAATTTTTATCTTCCACACTTATTACAGCATCAACAACATCACTACTAACTTCATTAAGACTAACCCAATTAGCAGCATTATTACTATAATAAACGGGATTCTCATCATCATCATATATAACTATTTGATTACTACTCTCTATCTTTATAGAAGGAGAAAAATAACCATATGCATAAACTCCAACCATCCCTAAAAGACCAACTATAAACATAACTAAAAGCACTCTAAAACTAATTTTTAATATTTTCATAATAAACACCTAAAAATATTATGTAAAATAATATTAAATTTATAAGTGTATTTTATAATATTGTGTGCTATAATGTTTTAGAAAAAAAGGAGTGTTATCCATTGATACATTTATTAGATTATCAATTAAATAATAAAAATCAAATCCTTATTAATCAAAAAGACGTAGAATATCAAATAAATAATGATGTTATAGTCTTTAAAGATCAATTTGGTGAACAACAAATTGACATAAAAAACAAAAAGTATGCAAAAAATAACCAAGAATATCAATTAACAATTGACATTAATGAAAATATTTGTCATATTGTATTAACAACAGGAGAAAAAATTAGTTTTAACTGCCCTTCTTCATTAGAAAATAATAATAATGAAATAAATATAAAATATCAAATTGAAGAGCAATTAGAACTTAAAATAATAATGAAAGGAAAAAAATAAATGAAAGAACATTTATCAGAAATAATCAGCCAAATATTAAAAGAACTAGATGTTAACGAAACAATTGAAATAACAAAAACAAAGTCAAAAGATAATGGTGATTATTCTACTAATATAGCTATGAAACTATCTAAAAAACTAAAAGATAATCCAATGAACATAGCAAATAAAATTACAGAAAAAATTCAAGATAAAGATATAATAAAAACCGAAGTAAAACAACCAGGTTTTATCAATTTCTTTGTAAAAAAAGATTATTTATTTGAAAATATAAATAAAATATTAGAACAAAAAGAAAAATATGGAAGCAGTAACATAGGTAATAATAAGAAAATAAATATAGAATTTGTTAGTGCAAATCCTACAGGAATACTCCATTTAGGAAATGCAAGAGGTGGAGCCTACGGAGATTCACTAGCAAGAATAATGACATTTAGCGGATATGATGTAACAAAAGAATACTATGTTAATGACGCAGGAAATCAAATAAACAATCTAGGATTATCTATAAAAGCAAGATACTTAGAATTAAATAATCAACCATCAACAATGCCAGAAGATGGGTATTTTGGTAAAGAAATATATGAAATAGCAGAAAACTTAAAAGGACAATACCAAGATTCAAAACTTAACGAAGATCTTGAATTCTTTAAGAGTATCGGAAAAGAAGAATTAATTGGTAGAATAATAAAAGATTTAGAAAACTATGGTATTCATTATGATAAATTAACTAGTGAATTAGATATTGCTAATAAATACGGACTAGAAAATATCATTAATATGCTAAAAGAAAAAAAAGTTACTTATGAAAGTGATGGAGCACTATGGTTTAAATGTAGTGAATTCTTAGACGATAAAGACCACGTATTAATTAAAGTAGACGGATCATACACATACTTAGTTGCGGATATAGCTTATCACATAGATAAATATCAAAGAGGATTTGACAAAATGATCGATATTCTTGGTACTGATCATCATGGATATGTAGCAAGATTAAAAAGTAGTGTTAAAGCATTAGGTAATGACGAATCAAAACTAGATGTTAAATTACTTCAATTAGTAAGATTAATAGAAAATAACGAAATAGTTAAAATGAGTAAAAGATCAGGAAAAAGCGTTACACTAAACGAACTAATAGAAGAAGTAGGAGTCAACGCTGCAAGATATTACTTCTCAAAAAATAGTTTAGATACACAAATGGATTTTGATTTAACATTAGCTAAGTCAAAAACAAATGAAAATCCTGTATATTATGTATCTTACGCATATGCTAGAATTTGTTCAATCATAAATAATGCAAAAGATGTAACAGAATTCAAAAAAATAGAATCTTTAGATAATGAATATACATATAATGTTTTAGAAAAAGTATATGAATTCCCAGAAGTAGTAAATCAAGCAGCTATCAAAGAATTACCACATTTAATAACAAATTATGTATATGAACTAGCAAGTGAATTCCATTTATATTATTCAAAAGTAAGAGTAATAAATGAAGATGAAGCAATTACAAATGCTAATATAGCAGTAATAAAAACAGTTAAACAAACAATTTTTAACGCTTTAAATTTAATTGGTGTAACACCACCAGAAAAAATGTAGGAGGAACATATGAAATTAAAAGAGTTATCAAAACAAGAAATAGAAGCAATGTCTTATGATGACATAGCGTTCATGATCTTAACAGAAACAAATAAAAATTATAAAGTTAATGAATTATTTAAGAAAGTATCAGAAATATATGGACTTAGTGAAAGTCAATATGTTGATCAAATAGCAAACTTCTTCGAAGTTGTATCTATGGATCAAAGATTCATCGTACTTGAATCAGGAAAAGTAGACTTAAAAACTAAACATAGTGCTAAAATTATAATTGAAGAAGATGAAGAAGAATTAATATCTGATTTAGAACCAGAAGAAGATGAAGAAATTATCAAAGAAGAAGAAGATGAAGAAGATATTTTCTATAATGTAGATGATCAAGAACAAGATGATTCAGAAGATGATTTACAAGATTTAATGATAATAGATGATTCAGAAGAGGAATTATAATAGTCCTTTTAGAAAGGAACCAATATGAAAGAAAGATTAGAAACAATTTTAAAAAAATACAACGAATTAACTGAAGAACTAAGTAAACCAGAAGTAATATCAGACTATAACAAATTAAGAGATCTATCTAAAGAACAAAAAGATTTAGAAGATATAGTAGTTAACTATAAAGCTTTAACTAAGTCAGAAGAAGAATTAATAGAAGCAAAATCTATGGTTAATGATCCAGAATTAAGAGAAATGGCTACATTAGAAATAGAAAGACTTAATGAAGATATAAAAAGACTTACTGACGAATTAGAAGTTCAATTAATTCCTAAAGATGAAAATGATGGTAAAAACGTTGTAATGGAAATAAGAGGAGCAGCAGGCGGAGACGAAGCTAATATCTTCGCAGGTGACTTATTAAGAATGTACACATATTACGCAGAATCAAAAGGATGGAAGATCGAAACTATAAACGAAATTCCAGGAACAAGCGGAGGATTCTCTCAAGTAGAAGTTCTAATTAAAGGAGAAAACGTTTACTCTAAGTTGAAATTTGAAAGTGGTTCGCACCGTGTTCAAAGAGTTCCTGCAACAGAAACACAAGGAAGAGTCCATACATCAACATCAACAGTTCTAGTAATGCCAGAAGTAGAATCAATTAACTTTGAAATAAAAGAAATAGATATTAAAACTGACGTATATAGAAGTAGTGGAGCAGGAGGACAATCAGTAAATACAACTGATTCTGCAGTAAGATTAACACATTTACCAACAGGTATTGTAGTTACTTGCCAAAACGAAAGAAGTCAAATTAAAAATAAAGAAAAAGCCCTAAATTTATTAAAAATAAAACTATATGATGAAATGCAAAGAAAACAAGAACAAGAAGTAGGTAGCGTCAGAAAAAATAAAATAGGTAGTGGAGATAGATCAGAAAAAATAAGAACATATAACTACCCACAAAATAGAGTTACTGATCATAGAATAAACTTTTCATTAATGGAATTAGACAGAGTTATGGATGGTGGAATATCACCAGTAATAGAAGCATTAATAGCTGAAGATCAAAGATTAAAACTAGAAGGTATTAATGAATAATATCGACTACATTAAAAAATATTCAAAAAAAGAAGATTTAGAAAATAATCTAAATCTTTTAAACCAAGGAATACCACCTCAATATATTATTGGGGTGGTAAATTTCTATGGTTACGATTTCATAGTAAATAACAACGTACTAATACCCAGATTTGAAACAGAAACATTAATAGATAAAACAATAAAATATTTAAAAAAATATAATCTAAATACTCCTAATATTTTAGATATAGGAACGGGTAGTGGAGCAATAGCAATAACACTTAAAAAAGAAATAGATTGCAATATTACTGCATCAGATATATCATCACAAGCATTAGAAGTAGCAAAAAAAAATGCGATAGAAAACAATGCCCCAATAAATTTCATTGAAAGTGATGTCTTTCAAAATATCAAAGGAAAATATGACTTAATTATTAGTAATCCTCCATATATAGGAATAAATGAAGAAGTAGAGAGTGTTGTAAAAAACAATGAACCAAATATAGCATTATATGCAGAAAATAATGGTCTAGCAATATATCAAAAAATATTAGAAAACAGTAAAAATTATTTAAATAACAAATCAATATTAGCATTTGAAATAGGTCATGAACAAGGAAATAAACTTACTGAAATAGCAAAAAATAACTTTCCAAATGCACTTATAAGTATTGAAAAAGATTTAACAGAAAAAGATAGATATATGTTTGTTTTTAATAATTGTGAATAAAAAGATAAATAATCACCCACTATTAAGTAGGTGATATTTTAATGAAAAAAATTATAGTTGTACTATTTATATTAGTAATTGTTATTAACTTAAGAGAAGAAAATATAACAATTCCTCAAGAATCAATTAGATTTAGAATCATTGCAAATAGCAACGATATAAAAGACCAAAAAACAAAAATGGAAATTCTAAGTGAAATACATCCTATAATTACAAATCAAAGTTATAATAACTATGAAACAGCACAAGAATCAATAAATAATTTAACAAACGAAATAACTCCAATAGTAGATAAATATAGTAATGATTTTAATATATCATATGGAGATAATTATTTTCCAGAAAAAGTATATAAAGGAGTTACATATCAAGGCGGAAACTACGAATCATTAGTAATTGAATTAGGAGAAACAAAAGGAGATAATTGGTGGTGCGTATTATTTCCACCATTATGCTTACTAGAAGCAGAAGAAAATCAAATTGATAATACAGAATATAAACTATTCGTAAATGAAATACTAAAGAACTTTTAGATCTTTAGTATTTTTTTAAAGCAAATCAATAATATTATATAGGAGGCCTTATGCAAGAAATAATTTCATTAATTCTTATAGGAATTGGATTAAGTATGGATACGTTCTCTATATCCTTATCAATTGGAACATTAAAAATAAGCAAAAAAGATATAAATTTAATTAGTATTATTGTAGGAATCTTTCATTTCATAATGCCACTTCTAGGATTAATAGTAGGAAAAAACATATTAGAATTATTAAATATAAATCCAGAGTATTTACTAAGTATAGTACTATTTATCTTAAGCATTAAGCTAATAAAAGATTATTTTAACAATCAATCAATAGAAATAGATCTTAGTATTTTAAGTATCATCACTCTAGCTTTTTCAGTAAGTATAGACTCTTTTACTACAGGAATTGCCTTATATACAATAACAAATAATATATTAATAGCGACACTTATTTTCTCAACATTAAGCTTTATATTTACCTATATAGGATTAAATATAGGAAAATATGCATCTAATAAAATAGGCAAATATGCAACAATCATAGGCATATTACTCTTATTATTTGTATCATTTTTACACTTATTCTAATAAAATATACTATTCCATTTGACATTGATATACTTCTCATTATATATTTAAATGGGGTTACTTATTTTAAAAGGAAAGTGAAAAAATGAAAAAAATAATTATAAATGGTCAAAAAGAATTAACTGGAACCATTTCAATAAGTGGAGCCAAAAACAGTGCTGTAGCATTAGTCCCAGCTTCAATATTATGTGACGAAATAGCTACAATCGATAATGTACCAAATATATCTGATATAAGTGCTTTAAAAGAAATACTAAATTATTTAGGAGCAGAAGTTAGCGAAAGTAATAATACATTAAAAATAAATAGTTCAAAAATCAAAAACAAAGAAATACCAGAGAGTATTGCCACAAAATTAAGAGCATCATATTATTTCATGTCAGCACTACTAGGTAAATTCAAAAGTGTTGAAATGTATTTCCCTGGAGGGTGTAACATAGGAGCTAGACCAATTGATCAAACTTTAAAAGGGTATAAAGCACTAGGAGCAACTATTGTAGAAAAAGATAACAAATTTACTATAACTGCAGAAAAACTAAAAGGAAGTAGAATATACTTAGATATGCCATCAGTAGGAGCAACAGTGAATATAATTCTAGCATCAGTAAAAGCAGAAGGTAAAACAATTATTGAAAATGCTGCAAAAGAACCAGAAATAGTAAATATTGCCACATTCTTAAATAATATGGGAGCAAATATTCGTGGAGCAGGTACTTCTACAATTACAATTACTGGAGTAACATATCTACATAAAGCAGTAATTGAAACAATCCCAGACCGAATAGAAGCTGGAACATATACTATTATAGGAGCACTTATAGGTAATAACTTAAAAATAGAAAATATAATACCTAATCATTTTGAGTCACTAATTAATAAATTAAGAGAAATGGGTGTTCCAATAAAAATAGGATATGATTATTTAGAAGTATCTAAATCAGACAAATTAAAACCTATTAATATAAAAACTTTAGGATATCCAGGATTTGCTACAGATCTTCAGCAGCCTTTCTCAGTAATATTAACACAAGCAGAAGGCAGTTCATTAGTAGAAGAAACAATTTATGAAAACAGAATGAGCCATACCAGTTATTTAAAAAAACTAGGAGCAGAAATAGAAGTTAAAGATAATATTGCAAAATTTACCGGACCAACAGAATTAATAGGTAAAGAAGTAGTAGCAACAGATCTTAGAGCTGGAGCAGCAATGGTATGTGCGGGATTGATATCTAAAGGAACAACAACTATTACAGAAATAGAACATATTTTAAGAGGATATGATAGTATCATTACAAAACTAAAAAATTGTAATGCAGATATAGAATTAATTGAAGAGTAATAATAATCAAACAAATTAAATATAATCAATAGTAAATTATATTTCTACACAATAATTGACATTAATGTGTAAATATGATATAATTTTAATTAGGTGTGGTGCATTATTCTAGTCACAACAGCTATTGGAAGGTAGGGCTAAAAATCTACTAATTGTGCAAAAGACACTTTATATATTTTGCTTTTTCTGCCCAAGTTAGGGTGAGTATATAATTTAAAATTTTAGGGCTGTTATAATGGCATATAATTCAAATCCTAAAATTACGTCATACACAAGAACAACAAAAGTACATGTCGTGAGTGATCAGTGGGGATATAATGATTTAAATATTATTGAAACATTCATTGCAAAAGCGAATAAAGATAGCTCCCTTGTGTTAGGGAAAACCTCTAGAATGTCCATATTATAAAGATTGAAGTGCGGACTAAGTGGGAATCGAGTAATTAGATTGGTAACAACTAATTGTTTCTTTAAAGAGAAATCGCCCAAGGGTAACCAAAGGTATGAAGCAGAGAAATTCAACTCGACCAAAGCCGTAAAATTAATTTATAATATACCATACACTTACCACTTTATAAGGAGGTTATTTATGAAAAATAACTGGATCTATAAAGTTTTTTTATTGACTTTTATCTTATCGATAATTTTCAGTGGAGTATCAAACTTTATAGCAAACAACTTCAACAGCTACATATTAGCGGTTATTACATTATTAGTAATATTTATAGGTATCACATCAGATATGGTTGGTATAGCAGTATTAACTTCTAAAGAAGCAAACTTTCATGCAATGGCATCAAAGAAAAAGCCTGGATCTAAAGAAGCGATAGCGCTTATCAAAAATTCTGCAACGATAGCATCATTCTGTAATGACGTAATTGGGGATATCTGCGGAATAGTATCAGGTAGTTTATCAGCAGTATTAACAATAAGTATAGCAGTTAGTTTAAACTTTGACTTAACTATCATGGCAATTATCATTACAGCAATTATATCAACTATCACAGTAGGTGGAAAAGCTATAATGAAACAAATAGCAATGAAAAATAGTGATTCAATTTTATCATTAGTAGGAAAAGTACTAAACAAACTACATATTAAAATAAAATAAAACTTGATAATTAAAAAAACTATGATATAATACTTAAGAAATGCATTACTATACCTAAGCAAATTGGGTATGGCGGAAGGAGAATAAAGATGAGAGCAGGAATACACCCTGAAGTTAAAGAATCTACAGTTACATGTGCATGTGGAGCATCATTCAAAACAAAATCAGTAAAAGAAGAAATTCAAGTTGAAGTATGTAATGAATGTCATCCATTCTACACTGGAACTCAAGGTAAATTAAAGAAAACTGGACGTGTTGAAAAATTCAACCGTAAATATGGTTTAAATCAAGAAAATAAAGCTGAATAGTTTTATTTTTTTTATGATATAATGTATTTAGGTGATATAATGAATAAACTAAAATACTTATTTAAAAGAATAACTACTATGAATTATAAACAATTCTTTAGCACAATAAAATTTTTACACAAAAAAACAAAAAAGAATAGTATCCTACTATTCTTCGATATACTATACTGTGGAATAAAATATCAAGCAGGATATCAAGATTACAAATTATTTGAAATGTATGATATGAATAAACAACAAAGAAGAACTGTCATAACAAGAGGAATAAATAATCAATTTGTCAAAGAATTAAACGATAAATCAAAATGGTATATATTTAATGATAAACTAAAATTTAATGAACTATATAATAAATACCTTAATAGAGATTGGATAAAACTTACTAAAGATAATTTACAAGATTTTAACGAGTTCATAAAAAAACATCCAAATATTATTGTTAAACCAGTAGATGGTCAGTGTGGTAAAGGAATAGAAATAATAAAAGTCGATAAAAATAATGCAAAAACTATTCATCAACAACTAATAAATGAAAAAAGAATATTAGTAGAAGAAATTGCTACTCAAATCAATGAAATAAATGAATTACATCCATATTCAATAAATACATTAAGAATATATACTATAAAATCAAACATAGTAGCAGCATTTATAAGAATTGGAAACAAAAAACATATTGTAGACAATTTTAATAACGAAGGTCTAGCTGCACCAATAAATATAGAAACAGGCAAAATAAACTATCCAGCAATAGATAAACATGATCATATATATGAAATTCACCCAATAACAAATAAAAAAATAAAAGACTTACAAATACCAAAATGGGATGAAGTTAAAAAATATATCAAAGAAGTATCAAATATTGTACCAGAAGTTGGCTATGTAGGTTGGGACATATGTTTATCAAATAAAGGGTTAATGCTCATAGAAGGAAACGAATTTCCAGGACATGACATCTTCCAATTACCACCACATAGAACAAACAATCAAGGATTATTACCAATATTCAAAAAAGCAAAAGGAGAAAAATAATGAAAATATATATAGGAACAGATCATAGAACTAGCGAATACGAAAGCGGAATAATAAATGAATTAAAGAAAAGTATAGATGTAGAAATAATTCTAAGTGAAAAACCACATTATGACGGAGATGATTATCCGGACTTTGCATTAGATGTTTTAAACAAAATGGATAAAGATAGTGACTTAGCAGTATTAATCTGTGGAACCGGAATAGGAATGAGTATTGTTGCTAACAAAGTAAAAGGTATTAGAGCAGCTAGAGTAGTATCAGAAAGAGAAGCAATACTAGCTAGAGAGCATAATGGAGCAAACGTTATTGCTTTAGGAACAACAACAATCGAAGAAATGAGTCATTTAATATTGACATTTATTAATGCAAAACCACTAGTAGATGAAAGACACATTAGAAGAGTGTCAAAAATCATGAATTATGAAAATGGAACATATAATGAACTATGAGGTATATTTATATGTAATATTCACATTTCTTAGTGTATATACTTTTACAGGAATAAATATCGAAAAATTCATGCTAAAAAACAAACCAATCCAAGCAAGGTGTTTAATTATGATCCTAAGCTTAATAAGTGGTTACTTATTGACTCAGTTTGTAGTAAACTTCATTAACGCAAGTCAAATATTATAAAGGTAGTATATAAAATACTATCTTTTTTATTGAAAGGAAATTATGAAAAACATTTATCTAATATTCACAATAGTCATCTTATCTTTAATCTTATTAACAACAACATTTACAAAAAACGATGTCAAAGAAGAACAAATTACAAATAAAATATATATAAAAATAAATAATGGAGAATTATATTTAGAAGAGTATGTCATCGGCGTCGTCGCCGCTGAGATGCCAGCATCATTTGAGCTGGAAGCACTAAAAGCTCAAGCAGTAGCATCAAGAACATATGCATATAATAAATATTTAGATGAGATAATTATGACTGGAACCATCAATGACCAAGTTTACATTAATGAAATTCAAATGAAAGAAAAATGGGGTAGTGACTTTGAATTATATTACAATAAAATAAAACAAGCAGTAAATGATACTAAAGATGAAATAATAACTTATAATAACGAACCAATTATTGCTTATTACTTTTCTATGAGTAATGGTACAACAGAAAATTCACAAAGTGTATTTAACGAAACTCATCCATATTTAAACTCAGTTGAATCAACATGGGAAACTACTCATGAATCATTTCAAGAAACAATAACATATACAGAAGAAGAAATATGTAGTCTATTAAATCAAGATTGTACTACTATAGAAATAAGAAATATTATTTACAGTAATACAAACCGCATTGAAACAATAGAAATAAATAATATAATATATGAAGGAACAGAATTTAGACACCTATTAAATTTAAGATCAACTGATATAAACATTTCAAAAACTGATAATATAATAAATTTCACAACAAACGGTTATGGTCATGGAGTAGGAATGAGTCAATATGGAGCTAACGGACTAGCAAAAGAAAATAAAACATACCAAGAAATATTAAAATATTACTATCAAGATACAGAAATAAATAAAATAATAGTATAAATAATTAATTATTGTTCACAATCTTAATAGGAAGGTGAAATAATGATTAAAAGAAAACTTAGACCTTGGGTATTACAATTTATAGTTGCAGCATCTTGTATCATCATAGTTGGAGGACTATATATTATAGGAGATATAGTAAATCAAACAGTAGAAGGCCCATCAGTAGAAAATGTAACAGACATAATAATAGATGAAACACAACCAGTTAATAAAGAAATAGAAATAACTACTATAAAACCATACTCATCTAAAGAAGTTACAGTAGCAATAGATTATTATGACTATAGTAGTGATGAATCTAAACAACAACAATCACTAATCTACTATGAAAATATTTACTTACAAAATTCAGGAATTTTATACTCATCAGAAGAGAATTTTGCAATCATTGCATCAATTGATGGAACAGTAAAAGAAATTAAAGAAGATGATATCTTAGGATCAATAATTATAATTGAACATTCTCCAAGTATTATTACATATTATCAAAGCGTTACAGATATATCAGTAAAAATTGGTGATACTGTAAAACAAGGTCAAGTAATAGCACAAAGTGGTCCCAATAATATTGAAGGAACTAAAGACTATAACTTACATTTCCAAGTATTTAAAGATGGAAAAATAATCAATCCAGAAGAATTCTATCAATACAAAGAAACCATTTCAAATAATACCCCTTAAAGGGGTATTTATTATAAAGGTAAAAAATGAAAACAATAAATATTCACATAACAGATAAAAGTGTAATAATAAAAAATAATAAATTATCAATATTAAAAACAAGTATTAATCACGGAAAAATAGATAACTTAAAAATATTCATGAAAGAAATCAAACAAGAATTAAATAATTTAAATATTAACAAAAGTATTATAGGAGATAAATGCATCATAGTAGTAAATGACTTATACACAGATAATGATATTAATAATTTAAAAACAATATTTAAAGATCTAGAATTCTCAAGTGTAGAAATAATTAAAGAAAGTTCACTAATAAAAGATAATATATTTATAATTGATGAACAAAGTATCAGAATATTTCAAGATGAAATAATCATAAATCATATATCATTATTAAATAAAATAAAAAAAATATATAACCTTCAAAACAAACTAATAATTAATTATAAAGATGAATCAATACCATTAAAAGAATACTACTTAATAAAACCATATAACTACTTCATAGATATAAACTTTCCACTAAAGATAGAATAATCAAAAACAACTTGTTATAACATATTAATTTATATAAAATGAACAAGTGCTAAGAAATTTGTCGAACGCCTTTTATTGAAATACTTCTCTTAGCATGTTAAATTTTTATTATAAGAAGGAGGAAAGTTATGAGAAGTAGAGTGAAGTGGTTTAATAACGAGAAAGGATTCGGTTTTATCGAATACAATGAAACTGAAGATATATTTGTTCATTATTCCGCAATTCAAAGAGACGGATTTAAGACATTAAAAGAAGGTGACTTAGTAGAATTCAAACTTATTGAAACAAACAAAGGACTACAAGCACAAGATGTTGCAGAATCAAATTTAACTACAATTTAGTAGTTTTTTTTATGTAGTAGTGCTATAATTAAGTTAGAGGAGGAATGTTTATGGATATTAAAATCCGTGGCGAAAAAATCGAAGTAACGAGTTCTATGAAAGAATACGTTATCGAAAAACTATCTAAACTAGATAGACTGTTCGAAAACCCCGATCAAATATCAGCTAATGTCTTAATCAGAATACGTGGTGAAGAACAAATAGTTGAGGTGACAGTGCCTACAAAAAAATTCACTCTTAGAGCAGAAGAAAGAAATAAAGATTTCTATGCAACTGTCGACCTAGTTATCGACATCCTTGAAAGACAATTAAGAAAGAATAAAGAAAAGTTAAAATCTAAATACAAAAATATAGAACCAATTGAAATAAACTTAGAACTACCAGATGAAGATGATCATGAGGATTCTAAAATTGTAAAAAGAAAAGATATATCAATGAAACCAATGGACGAAGAAGAAGCTCTAATTCAAACTGAACTTCTAGGACATGATTTCTTCGTATTTAAAAATATAGAAGAAGACTGTGTTTCAGTAATTTATAAAAGAAAAGACGACCATTATGGTATCTTAAACGTGAAATAAGAGAGAAATCTCTTATTTTTCTATGTAAAAATAAATAATTATGTTAAAATATTAAGTACGGGTGATAGAATGAAATTTTTAAAAAAATTAATTGATTCAGAATATAAAGAATTAAAAAGATTTGAAAGTATAGCAAAAGAAATAGATTCATTAAGTGAAGAATATAATAACTTATCAGATGATGAACTTAAAGCTAAAACAAATGAATTCAAATCTATATTAGAAAAGAACGATAATAATTTAGAAGACATATTAGTGCCAGCATTTGCAACAATTAGAGAAGCAGCAAAAAGAGTTATTGGAGAATATCCATACTTTGTTCAAATCCTTGGAGGTCTTGCAATTCATTATGGTAATATAGCAGAAATGCGTACAGGAGAAGGTAAGACATTAACAGAAACAATGCCTACTTATTTAAATGCCCTAACAGGTAAAGGTGTACATATAATTACAGTTAATGAATTCTTAGCAAAAAGAGATTCAGAATGGATGGGTAATATCTTTAGATTCCTAGGACTTACAGTAGGACTTAATATGAGAGAATTATCTCCTAAAGAAAAAAGAGAAGCTTATAACTGTGATGTATTATATTCAACAAATAACGAAATAGGTTTTGACTATCTAAGAGATAACATGGTAATCAAAGCAGAAAATAGAGTTCAAAGACCACTTAACTTTTGTATCATCGATGAAGTAGATTCAATCCTTATCGACGAAGCAAGAACTCCATTAATAATTTCTGGAGGAAAATTTAATTCTAAAAATTTATATCATGATGCTGATAGATGTGTAAGAAGACTGAAAAATGAAACTGATTATACAATAGACGAAAAAACAAAAAATGTTTCTTTAACAGAATCAGGAAGTCATAACATTGAAAAACAACTAAATTTAAATAACTTATATGACTTAGATAATACTGTATTAGTCCATCATTTAAATCAAGCATTAAAAGCAAATTATGGATTTAAAAAAGATGTTGATTATGTAGTAGAAGAAGACACAGTAGTAATAGTAGATCAATTCACAGGAAGACTAATGCATGGAAGGCAATTCTCAGAAGGTCTTCATCAAGCGATAGAAGCTAAAGAAAATGTTACTATTAATGAAGAAACAAGAACTATGGCTACAATTACATTCCAAAACTTATTTAGAATGTATAATAAATTATCAGGTATGACAGGAACAGCAAAAACAGAAGAAGAAGAATTCAGAAATATATATAATATGTATGTAATTCAAATACCTACTAATAGACCAATAGCTAGACAAGATTTAACAGATTTAGTATATTCAACAGCTAATGGTAAATATAAAGCAATCATTAATGTAATCAAAGAAGTGCATGAAAAAGGACAACCAATTCTTGTAGGTACTATTTCAGTAGAAAACAATGAATTATTATCAAAATTATTAACAAAAGAAAAACTACCTCATGAAGTGTTAAATGCTAAAAACCATGAAAGAGAATCAGAAATAGTAGCAAAAGCAGGAACTGTTGGAGCAATAACTATTGCTACTAACATGGCCGGTCGTGGTACCGATATAAAACTTACAGAAGAAACAAAAGCTCTTGGTGGATTATGGGTAATAGGAACTGAAAGACATGAATCTAGAAGAATAGATAACCAATTAAGAGGACGTTCAGGACGTCAAGGAGATCCAGGAACTTCTCAATTCTTCGTATCATTTGAAGATGATCTAATGAGAAGATTTGGAACAGATAGAATTAAAAACTTACTTATTAGTGTAGGATTTACAGAAGATCAAAGTATTAGAAGTAAAACATTTACAAGAAGTGTAGAAACTGCTCAAAAGAAAGTAGAAGGAAACAACTTCGACATGAGAAAAAGT
>CAYJCL010000004.1:777-17693 GCA_964368665.1 uncultured Muribaculaceae bacterium | reverse complement strand
AAAGAAAAAATAATTAATAAAATAATTAGTATTATAATTATTTTACTATCAATATCTTCTATAGGAATGTTATATATTATTGATATTTTACCAATAAAGTATTTTGTACCTATAATAATTATAATAAGTTTAATAGATATATTTATTATATATAAATTATTTAAAAGTGAAAAAACAAAAATATTTAAATCAATATCAATAATAACAATTATTATATTGTTATTAAGTAATTTCTATACTATCAATACCCTAAACTTCTTTAGTAACTTTGGTTTAACAAAAACAATTCATCAATACTCAATTATTACTCTTGAAGAAGTGAACTATGAATTAAATGATTTAAATAACAAAACAATCGGTATATATGATGGAGTAGACGAATATCAAGAAGCAATAAAAGAACTGGAAAATAAAATAACATTTTCTAAATTTGAAATAACTGATCTAGAAAATATCATTCCATCATTAGAAAACGATGTTGATGCAATTTTAATAGAAAGTAATATACTAGATTTACTTATAGAATTAAATCCAGATATAAATAATCAAATTAAAATAATCCATGAATATAATGTAACAATATATATTGATAATAAAGATAATTTAGATCCATTAACAGAAACATTTAATATCTATGTAAGTGGAGCAGATAATTATAATAACCTAAGTTTAAATACAAGAAGTGATGTTAATATGATCGTGAGTATTAATCCTAATGACAATGAAATACTAATCACAGGAATACCAAGAGATTATTACATACCAGTAGCTAATAATAATCATAGTGATAAACTAACTCATATTGGAGTTTATGGTATTGATACATTAACTAAGTCAATTGAAGAGTTTTTTGAAATAAAAATAGATTATTATGTAAAAGTAAACTTCGACTCAGTAATAGAAATCATTAACGCTCTAGGTACAATAGAAGTATACTCAGAATATAATTTAAATATTAGTAGTGAAGGAAATAACTATAATATTAAAAAAGGTATGAACACCATGGATGGAGAAGAAGCACTAGCTTTTTCAAGAGAAAGAAAATCACTACCTGGTGGAGACAGAACTAGAATTGAAAATCAATATAACGTAGTTGAAGGTCTTATAAATAAAGTCCTAGATCCATCAATTCTTATAAACTATACTTCATTCTTAGAGTCATTAACTAATTCATTTGCAACCAATGCTCCAACAGATATAATTACTGATTTAATAAAGAATCAATTAGATACAAATGCTAATTGGGAAATATCTTCAAGTACATTAAATGGTACAGATGCAAATATTCCACTTTCTCACTATAACAATCAAATATTATATGTAATGCAACCAGATTCTGAAAGTGTAAATAACGCAAAATTTAAATTACATGAAATTAATGAATAAAAAATATGTCATTTTATTGACATATTTTTTTCATTAGTGTATAGTTAATTTAATAGTAGTAGAGGTGAGTAAAATGAAGTTAAAATATAAATTACCAATCGTCATTATCTTAGCTCTCATCACCCTTACTCTAACCTTAAGTACTAGTTATGGAATATATTTAAGTCTTAACGATAACAATGATTATTATACAAAACAAATAGATTGTATTACTATAATGTATGAGAGTGAAACTATCAACAGTATTGTAAATATATCAAGCGACGAATTTGGAAACTTAACAGATCCATTTACAGTATCAATTGAAAATACCTGTCAAGAAGAACAAGAAGTAGAAATAAGACTAAACTTATTAGATGACAATATTAAAGAATCAGATTTAAAAATAAGTATCAATGGTAACTTAGAAGTAAATCCCACACTATATAGTTCACTAATAAATAGTGCTAATAAAGAAGAAACATCAAAAATAATCAGCACAGTTACTATTGAACCTAACGATATTTTTAGATTTAATCTTCGTACTTGGTTAACAACAAACGCAGATTACGCAAACGGTGATAAAATAAATGCCAGACTAGAAATTACAACTAATAAAACATTTATTAAACCGACTTTCAAAGAAACAATATTAGATGCAAATAATTTAAATTCAATTAATGATGATGGTGGATTAAGTTATTACTTTGAAGGAGATACAACTACTAACTATGTCACATTTGCAAATCAATTATGGAGAATAGTGAGAATTAATGGGGACGGAAGTATTAGATTAATACTAGAAAATCCTCTAGAAGCCACTTCATTTAATGCATCAGCATATAATTCAAAATATACTGGTTATGAAATAAACTCAGAAGAAGAAATAACTTCAAGTACAATAAAATTATTCTTAGATAATTGGTATGATACAAATCTTAAAACTTTTGATAGATATCTAACAAAAGGTTCATACTGTAATGATATAACACCACTAGAAACAATTGATCAATATGGAGCAGATTATTATCAAAGTTACCAAAGAGTTAAAGATAATAAACCATCATTAAAATGTGATTCAAATAATTATAGTATTGGATTATTATCAGTAGATGAAGCAATGCTTGCTATAGGAAACTATCAAAATCACTATTTAAATATAAATAAAGCTTTCTATACAAGTTCACCGTCAAAATATTCAAATGCTGCTTATATGTACATAGTAAATATATATGGTCAAATAAATGAATTACCAGTAAATAATCAACTAGTAGTAAAACCAGTAATAAATCTAAATAACGAAAACACAGTAACAGGTAATGGAACAATAGATAAACCATATACAGTTGATATAAAAGAGTAGAAATACTCTTTTAATTATGTTAAAATATATAAAAGAATAGGAGAGTATTTATGATTAATTATCGAAAAAAACATATATTAATTTTAAGTATATCTCTTTTACTATGTTTAACAGTTATCTTATTAAATAATAACCAAACAATAATTACTTCATCAACAAATAATATTAAAATATTAGCAAATGGAGTAGAAGTAGAAACATTTCCAAGTAAAGATGAAGGATTTATTTATGATGGAATAATATGTGCCAGTGGAACAACTGGAACATGGAATAACTCAACCTGGTCGTTGAAGATCAACACAAAAAAAGCTGAAGGCTGTATAATATATTTCTATAGTAATTATATAGAACAAATTCTTAATGGAGCATACCCAGTATTAACAAATGGCTTAGTACCAGTTACAATATCTGAAACTGGTACAGTAAAAATAGCTGACCCAAAAGAAGAATGGTATGATTATGAAACAAATCAATGGGCAAATGCCGTAGTAGTAAATGATTCTCAATTTAGAGGATCAAATTACGGAAAAGTAATTCCTATGGAAGCAATTGAACAGATGTATGTATGGATTCCAAGATATCAATATGATGAAGCATCAATAGAATCAGCAGCAAACGCAATAGATATTACATTTGTAAATACTACAGAAGAAGCACATTCCGCATTCACATTTGGATCAGAAGAATTACCAGGATTTTGGGCAGGAAAGTTTGAACAAGGCACAGATAATACTATTAAACCAGACCAAAATTCGCTAAACAATTTAAATGTATCAACTTTATACACCAATGTAAAAAGTTCAAATAATACAAATGGACTAAGTGGGGATAGTGATATCCATATGATTAAAAATACTGAGTGGGGAGCAATTGCTTATTTCTCTCAATCAATGTACGGAGTTTGTAATCAAGATGGCACATGTACAAATAAAGTTGAAAATAATAATTATTATACAGAAAGTACCTACGATATAACTACAGGATGCGGAGGTTCAGATGCTGGAATTTCAGGAATATGTCCAAACGAAAATAGATGGAATACAGAAGTAGGTCAAGGAGCGAGTACAACACAAAATATTACTGGAATATATGATATGGCTGGCGGAAGGTTTGAATATGTATTTGATGTTATGAAATTATCTAGTGGTAGTTTAGAAACTACAAACTCAGGGTTTGTAATTTATCCAAATAATAAATATTATAATACAATAAATTACGGTACATCTCAATACGATTTTAGTAGAAGTATTTCAGGTGATGCTATAAAAGAATTATCACCAACGCTTAGTAGCGATGCAGTATATAAAAATATGACAAACTGGAATAATGATTTTGCAAACTATATGAATAATTCAAATTCCTTCATAGGAAGAGGATCAGGATCTATTCATGGTGAGAATGCAGGAATATTTTCATTTAGCATTTTATCTGGTAATTCTTATAGTTATGTATCAACCCGTTCAATACTTGCACCAGTGAAAATAAATGAATACTCATACACTGGGAATTATCAAACATTCACTGCTCCAGACGATGGATATTATAAGTTTGAAGCCTGGGGAGCACAAGGAGCAGGATCAGTAAGTAAAGGTGCATATACATCAGGGACGATAGAATTAGATAAAGGTCAAGTAATTTATGTGTATGTTGGTCAAGGACTAAACGCGACAGTTAATACAACATCATTTAATGGTGGAACAGGAAGCTCTGGCGGAACTCCTGGGGGAGGAGCAACCGATTTTAGAACAGTTGCTGGTTCATGGAATGAAATAACTTCCTTAAAATCAAGAATAATGGTTGCTGCTGGCTCAGGAAGCGGCTCGGGAAATAATTTAGCAACTGAAGGAGCTGGAGGAGGATTAATAGGATATGCTGGTGGTGGAACTTCGGGAGGAACACAATTAACCTTCGGAGCAGCTCAATCTGCATCTTACACCGCTTCATCATTTGGTATAGCTAATGGAGGTTGTGCCGGAGGAAATGGATATTATCCAGGAGGTGGAGCATCATGTGCTTCTGGAGCTGGAGGAGGCTCATCATTCATTAGTGGTTATGCAGGAGTAAATGCAATTTTATCAACTGGTGGGACTAATGCTAATCCAACACCAAGTTATAATACAATTCATTATAGTGGACTATATTTTACTGACGGTGTAATGAAATCTGGAATAGAAACCATGCCTAATGGAGATGGAACATCAACCATTACAGGAAATACAAGTAATGGATTTGCAAAAATCACAAAACTTGAAACATCACCAACAAAAGCAACTGAAAATTTAAATAATGTAAGATATATTAAAGACTGTGTTAATGGTAATACTATAAACTCATGGAGTCATTGGGGAGAAATACAAGCTATAGTAAATGGTTTAAATGTTGCGTTTGAGAAACCTATTAGCGCTACAGGAACTTTTTCCGCTTCTTCACAAGCTGCTGATATAAATGATGGAGATATTACAACTTTCGCTTATATAACAGATGGAAGCTTGCAATGCGTAACAATTGATTTAGAAGAAGAATATAATCTTGATGAAGTTGCTATATGGCGTTATTGGGAAGATGGTAGAACTTACTATAATCATACTTTAAGTGTTGGACGTGAGAATACAACTGGAACAGAATTTCTTGAAACTATTATAATAGATAATTTGAGCGGAGTTGTTGAAACTTCTAATGGACATAGAGTAAATGCTTATGAATAATGATAGTTTTCTATCATTATTTAATTGTATATTATTATGATGCATGAAAAGATTTAGATTCTTTTGTCGAAACTGTATATTTTAAATAAAAACTATACTATATTCATTAAGACAGGTGATATTTTTGAATATAGAACAGTTAATAGATAATAATAAAGGTTTAATTTATAAAATGGCTAACAAATTTAATAATTTAGATAAAGACGACTTATTTCAAGTCGGAGCAATCGGAATTATTAAAGCAGCCAAAAACTATGTTAATACATATGATACAAAATTTTCTACATATGCATGTGATTATATCTTTGGAGAAATGTATAACTACGCTACAAATAATAAATTAATAAAAATAAGTAGAGAAGTATTAAAACTAAGAAAAGTAATTGAAGAAACAAAAATATATCTAACTCAAAAACTAGGTTATAATCCATCAATTACAGAAATAGCATTATTTCTAGAAAAAGAAGAATCAGAAATAACTAATGCAATTCAAAGTTCAAATCAAATTATGAGTTTGGATTACAACGAAGAGTTAAATCTTCATGAAATAATTCCTGATACAAGAGATTCAAATATTAATGATAAAATAATGATTGATGATTCATTTAAAGTATTAACAGATGAAGAAAAACAAATCATTGACTATCGTTATTATCAAGACTATACTCAACAAGAAACTGCAAATATTTTAGGTATATCTCAAGTAAAAGTAAGTAGAAGAGAAAAAACTGCAACAAATAAAATGTATCAATATCTAAGTGAATAAAAATAAAATATACCTCCATAATATTAATGGAGGTTTTCTAATGGAAAAAAACGAATATCTTAACCTAGTAAAAAAAGTAACCCCTAAAGAAAAAAGATTAAAAAATAGTATCTATGCCTTTATATCTGGAGGACTATTAGGAGTATCATGTTTAATAATTTATAAATTATTAAACATTTATATTAATAATCAAGACTCAATAATATGGACAATTATAATATTAATATTTATATCAAGTTTATTAACATCATTAGGTTTTTTTGACCGAGTAGTCAAAAAAGCAGGATGTGGTCTTATCGTTCCAACTAGTGGATTTGCTCACTCAGTAACATCAAGTGCTTTAGATTATAAAAGAGATGGACTAATTACAGGACTAGGTAGTAACTTATTTAAACTAGCGGGAAGTGTAATAATTTATGGAATAATATCATCATTCTTCTTAGTACTACTTAAGGTGATTATTAATGGCTAGCTTTAAATATAAAAATATCTATATCAATGATCTATACACAGTAGTAGGTCCATATGAAAAAAAAGGAAAAATAAATCATTACGATTACATCTATCATAATCTAAACTGCTATGAGAAAACATTCGAAAAAGCAGAAGTGAGAATGCAAACTACAGCTCTAGAAGGACTACTAACAAGGACAAAATTAGAATATCAAAATATTGATTTACTAATAGCAGGTGATCTATCAAATCAAATAACTACCTCATCAGTAACAGCATCCAAATTTAATATTCCTTTCCTAGGAGTATATAGTGCATGTGCAACATTTAATGAAGCATTAATAATAGCAGCAAATCATTTAAACAAATTGAAAAGAGTAGTAGTGTATACTAGTAGTCATAATCTAAATAGCGAAAAACAATTTAGATATCCAATTGAATATGGAGCACCAAAAAAAGAATCTACAACATTTACAGCAACAGGTGCAATAGCGGCAGTATTATCTAAAGAAGAAAGTAAAATAAAAGTAGAATCATCAACTATCGGAAGAGTAACTGACTATGGAGTTAAAGATCAAAATAACATGGGAGCAGTTATGGCACCTGCTGCATATGAAACATTAAAATACCATCTACAAGAATTAAAAAGAGATAGTGAGTATTATGATGTCATAGTAACAGGAGACTTAGGTAAAGTAGGAACAATACTATTCAAAGAATTATTAGATAAAAATAATATCAAAATAAAAACTCATATCGATTGCGGTACCGAAATTTATAAAGAAGAACAAGATACAAAATCTGGTTCTTCAGGCCCAATTTCGCTACCACTAGTTTTATTTAGTAAAATACTAAAAACAAAAAAATATCATAAAATATTATTACTAGCCACAGGGTCTTTACATTCTCCAAATCTAATTAATCAAAAAAATTCCATACCAAGTATTTCTCATGCAATAAGTTTGGAGGTTAAATAATGGAATTTATCAATGTATTTTTACTAACAGGAGCAATATGTTTAATAGGTCAAATAATTTTAGACAACACAAAACTAACTACAGGACATATTACGACTACCTTCACAGTCATTGGAGCAGTACTAGCATTTTTAGGAATATATGACTATTTAGCAGACTATTCACTAATCGGTTCAAGTGTACTAATAACTAACTTTGGAAACTTATTATATAATGCTTGTTTAGATGGATATTATCAAAATGGTATCTTAGGAATGTTTACTAATATTTTATCAACAACTGGTGGAGGAATTACAGCATCAATAATATTTGCATCTACACTAACATTATTTTCTGAATCAAAAGATTAAAAGTCAAAATATGACTTTTTCTTTTGGTTGAATAAATAATATCAATTTGATATAATCAATTTAGAGAATTGAAGTGGTTAAAATGAATCAAAATAATGAAAAAGAAATAACAAATACTAAAGGAGAGACTGTTGATCCTAAATATCTAACAGAAAATATAAATAATGTTAGTATTAATAATGAGACAATAAAAGCTCAACCAACGGCATCTACAGTAGCAGGAGTTACAGAGGAAACAGTACAACCAGTACAACCAAAACGCATAAACCCTGAATTAGAAGAAGTTGTAGTAGGTAAAGTTCAAGCTGAAAAAGAAAGCTCACCGCTTGCGGTATTTATAATATTTGCGCTATTAGCACTTATTCTTCTGTTCTTACCAATAATTACAGAAAAAATAAATGAGTATTTAGGTAAAGAAAACATAGTAGGTCCTTCAACAGAACCAGAAGAAATACTATCAACAGAATTAGTGGACTTCACAACAGAAGCATCATTAACTCTAGGTTATTTCACATTATCTGATTTTTCATTTGTTAGTGAAAATAACGATACATATTTAAATTATACAATCAAAAAAAATGATGAAACTAGCGAATATAGTGATAACTTATATATAGAGTTACATAGTAGCAAAAACATTGTGGCTCTAATTAAAGTAATTTCTAATACATCTAATAATACAGCTAATTTAAGTGCTCTAGCGCCAGTAAACTATAATGATGTAACAAAATTAAAACTAGTAGTTAAAAATGAAACAGACTACCCAGATGTGTTTTTAAATACAGATGGGTTAAATGAACAAACACTAACATGTTCTAGAAATAATTATGAATATAATTATAAATTTAGTAATCAAGTATTATATAAATATACTGAAATAGTTACAGTAATTAGAGGACTTGATGAGATAGAATATCAAAACAGTTTACAAGCTCATCAAAGCGAAAATGCATATTATAATAACTACGAATTAACTAAGTCTTCATTAATTGAAAGTGATACAGGATATACAATCGAAAATGAATTCACTTTAAAAGATATAAACGAATCATACATAAAAAATAATTATTACTTCCAAGCAGGAACAAAAGCTAACGAAGTAAGTTTCATAATGGAAGCTACGGGGTATGACTGTAGATAGGTGGTAAAAATGCAAAATAATTATACAATTAACGATTTTGAAGGTCCACTAGATTTATTATTACATCTAGCTAAATCTTCAAAAATGGATATCTATGAAATAAATACAAAAATAATTATTGAGCAATACCTAAGTTTCATTAAAGAAATGGAATCATTAAATATTGATGTAGCATCAACATACCTAGTAATGGCTAGTGAATTAATTCATCTAAAAAGTAGAATGTTAATTAATAAAACAATAGATGAAGAAGAAATAGAAAGCGAATTTAATATTAACTCCGAAGATGATCTAAAAAGAAAAATAATTGAATATGAAAAATATAAAAATATCACTAGTGATTTCAAAGAACTAGAATTAAAAAGAAGTGAAATTTATACAAAAGAACCAGAATCACTAGAAGAATATCGAGATAAAGAAGAAATATCTTATGGAGAATTAGATATTGAAGATTTAGTTAAAGCATTTAACGATCTTCAAAATAAATTAATCATTAAAAAACCATTAAATACAAAAATAGCACATAAAGAAATAAGTATTAAAGAAAGAATAACTAAAATAAAAGATATCTTAAAAATTAATCATCAAGTAGAATTTATGAGTTTATTTGATGAATTAACTAAAGAATATGTAGTAGTAACATTCTTAGCAATTTTACAAATGAGTAAAAACAAAGAAATAGTTCTAAAACAAACAGATAACTTTGATCCAATCATCATCGAAAGGAATGATCATCATGAATAAACTTGGAATAATAGAAGGATTATTATTTGCAATTGGAAGTGAGGGGCTTACAATTGAACAAATAAGTGAATTATTAAATATTGATAATCAAGAAACAAAGAAATTATTAAAAGAATTACAAACAATGTATGAATCAGAAGAAAGAGGTATTAGAATCTCTTATCTAGGAGAAACATTTAAATTAACAACAAAAAAAGAACATAAAGAATATTATCAAAAATTATTACATACTGATAACGAAACATTATTAACACAAGCATCTCTAGAAACACTAGCAATCATTGCATATAATCAACCAATAACTAGAGTAGAAGCAGACGAACTAAGAGGAGTAAGTACAGTATATTCAATCAGAAAATTATTATCTAAAGGACTAATAAAAGAAGTAGGGAAAAGCACAATGCCAGGAAGACCAAATCTTTATGGAACAACAAAAGAATTCCTAGACTATTTCGGCATAAACTCATTAGAAGATTTACCAATGATTATTAAAGACGAAATCCCAGAATCAGAAAGTGACTTATTCACCTCGATTTATAAAGAAGAAGAATATGTTAATAAATGATTTAGAAGTCAATGATAATATCATAGGTAATACTTATCAAGATCAACTAATAAATATTAATGAAATAGAATATATCTTTTTTACAAAATGTACATTTATAAAATGTACATTTAATATAAAATTCATCTCAAAATTAACTATTTCAAAATGTAAATTTATAAATTGTAATCTTACAGGAGTAACACTAGAAAAAGTTCAACTCTTAAATACCACATTTGAAGACTGCAAACTAACTGGCGTAGGTTTTATAGAATGTTTGATAAATAAATCAACATATACTGAAATCGATTTAAGTTATTCAACAATAAAAAATACAAAGTTAACAGATACACTAATAGAAAAATCAAATCTTACTGAAACAATATTCGATAATTCAAAATTAAGTACTTTAAAGTTAGAAAAAAATATAATCAATAAAACAAGTTTTTATGAAACAAAACTTGAGAACATAGATTTAACTACTAATAAAATAATTGAAATATATGCACCTATTAGTATTTTAAAAGGTTCAACGATTACAATGGAACAAGGAATTGATTATCTATTAAATAATCAAATAAATATTGAATAAGTACTTTAACAATGTTAAAATACTTACATGCCCGTGTGGTGAAATTGGTAGACGCGTTGGACTCAAAATCCAATGATAGTAATATCGTGTCGGTTCAAGTCCGACCATGGGCACCAATAAGTAAAAAAAGAACTTTAAAAGTTCTTTTTTAAATGCTATAATTAAAATAATTAAGGAATAATGTGACTTAATAATAATGGAGGTGTAACCAACCAGTACTAAATTATTTTAATAAACAAAATATAATAAATAAGAAAGAAGGAAAAAAGTTATGAAAAATATGAAAAGTTCAACAAGAAATTTACTAATAATTGGAGGAGTTATACTAGTTATTGCTATGGTATTAATTAATACATACAATGGATTAGTAAAAGAAAACGAAACAGTTGAATCAGCTTACTCTGCAATACAAACAGATTTACAAAGAAGAAGTGACCTAATTGGAAACTTAGTAGGAACAGTACAAGGAATTGCTGATCATGAATCAGGAATTTATGAAGATATTACATCAGCAAGAGCTGGAGTAACTGGAGCAGAAACTCCAGAAGAACTAGCAGATGCAGATAATGAATTAACTCAAGCTCTAGGAAGATTTATTGCATTAACAGAATCTAATCCAGAAATGAAAGCAAGTGAAAATTTCCAAAGTTTACAAGATGAACTTGCTGGTACAGAAAATAGAATTGCTGTATCAAGAAAAGATTATAATGATGTAGCAAAAACTTACAATACAAAAGTTAAATCATTCCCAACAAACCTTTTAGCAGGAATGTTTGGTTTTGACGAAAAAGAATACTTCGAAGCAGCTGAAGGGGCTCAAGATGCACCAACAGTTGAATTTGATTAATATTAAAAAATTATTAATAGTAGCAATATTGCTACTATCTTTTCCAACAATAACTAAAGCAGTTATTGAACCTACAGAAGATTTCTATGTTAATGACTCAGCAAATATCTTAAGTGAAGAAACAGAAGAATATATAATTAAACAAAGTAATGCTCTATACCATGCAGATGGAACACAAATAGTAGTAGTTACTATCAAATCATTAGAAGGTCAAGTACTAGAAGACTATGCCCTAGAACTAGGTAGAACTTGGGGTGTAGGAGACGACGAAAAAAATAATGGATTAGTGCTTCTATTAGCACTAGATGAAAGAGAATTTAGAGTAGAAGTAGGGTATGGTTTAGAAGGAGTTCTAAACGATTCTAAAACTGGAAGATTCCAAGATGATTATATGATTCCATATTTTAAAGAAGATAAATGGGATGAGGGAATGCTTAATGGATATAATGCGTTCTTTCAAGAAATAGTAACATTAAATAATTTAGAAATAGATTTTAATGTACCAATAGGTAATAATGAACAACCTAGTGAAGAAGGTTCCACTACAAGCGCTTTAATAATTATTGGATTTGCTGTAGCATCAGGAGTAGTAGGAAGTATGTTTGGTCAAGAAACTTACAAAAAAAACCGAGCATATCAAAAAAACCATTTCAAAAAAATCAATCCTAAATTAGAAAAAATGCTAAAAAAAGAACCAATCAATGATAAATATGCTGAAGTAAAATCAGATCAAAAAAAGATGACAGGATATATAATAGCAACTCTAATAATACTAATAGCGAGCTACTCTATAGCAAGTATGATTAGTTTAATTATAAACATATTTACATTTTATATATCATTTGTATTGCAAAATCCAAATAACCATCTAGGTAATGATAGTACATCAAGTAGAGGCAGTTCATCAAGAGGTGGCTTTGGTGGCGGCTTCGGTGGTGGCTCATCAAGTGGAGGATCATTTGGTGGAGGAGGTTCCTTCGGTGGTGGAGGATCTTCAAGAAAATTTTAATAAGGTATAATAATTAAAAAAGTGTCAATAATAATAGTGCCGAATTAGTTTATATAAAACAATTACAATGTAAGTGATTAAAGGTATTTATACCATTCGGCACCAACTTAATAGACAAAATAATTGCAAATTATTTTACATATAGCATATTAATATATAGAACCATAATTTGACTTTTAATTTAAATATGGTAAAATTACTCTAACGAGGTGAAAGTATAAGATGACCAAAAAATCATCGGGTAACTTTGAATTAGTAGTAAAAGATATATTAAATAACCCTGAATTTAATAAATTAAAAAATGAACTACACCATGGTATTACAAGATATGACCATTCATTAAGAGTGGCTAAATATACGTATAAAATGTGCAAGTTATTCAAAATAAAAAAAATAGAAGAAGTAACAAGAGCTGCTCTATTACACGACTTCTATATAGATGAACAATTTAATAATGAAACACCAAAAGAAAGATTAACAATTCATCCAAAACTAGCTGCAGAAAATTCAAACAAACATTTTGGAATTACTAAATTACAAGAAAATATTATTAAATCACATATGTTCCCATTAAAAGGTGAAATACCAAAACATAAAGAAAGTTGGTTAGTAACCCTAGCAGATAAATCAGTAGCAACTTATGAAATGCCTAGATTTAAACTAAGTGGAGCATTAAGTGTTTACGCACTATTTATAATTAACTTTATAATGCAAAAATAGAACTTTAAAAGTTCTATTTTTTTACTTTATGGCGTCCTCGAGAAGATTTGAACTTCCGACCTATCGCTTAGGAGGCGATTGCTCTATCCAGCTGAGCTACGGGGACATAAAAGTAGTATATCATAAAGAAACAACCTTGACTATATGTTAAATTAATGTCAAATTTTGTTATATTTTGCATTAAGACTTGTAATTTATTATATAATTTATATAGGAAGTAATTATCTTCCAAAATATAGAAAGAGAGAGTATTATGAAATTCTTAAAAAATTATAAGTCAACATTAATTTTATTAGGATCTTTAGTAATTGGTTGTCTTGCAGGAATTATATTTAAGGAAGATGCTGAAGTAGTAAAACCTTTAGGTACATTATTTCTAAACTTACTATTCATTATAATAGTACCATTAATATTTATAACTGTATCTACATCGATTGCTAAAATGAAACAAGCTAAACGCTTAGGAAAAATAGCAAAGAGTATTGTAATTACATTTGTATGTACTTCATTAGTTGCAGTAGCAGTAGGTATTGCTACTACATATAACGCTAACTTAGTTAGTTCAGAAGATGCAGCAATTATTAAACAAGAATTACAATTAACAGATGAAGAACCAGAAGTAGAGTTAAATCTACTAGAAAGAACAGTAGAAGTTGTTTCAGTAGATGATTTTACACAATTATTAACAAAAAATAATATTATTGCATTATTAATAGTATCAATTCTATTTGGTATTGCAGTACGTATGTCAAAAGAAAAAGGAGAACCAGTATTAAAATTCTTAGAAAGTGCTAACTCAGTAATAATGAACTTTATTAAATTAATTATGTACTATGCACCAATAGGGATAGGATGTTACTTCGCTGCGTTTATTGGTACCGTAGGTGCAACAATAGCAGTCGGATATTTAAAAACATTTATAATTTACTTAATTGTAAGTTTATTCTTCTTCTTCGTAGTTTATACATTATATGCATACCTAGCAGGTGGTATGGAAGGAGTAAAAAGATTTTGGAAACATGCAATTACTCCAACATTAACTTCAATTGCAACATGCTCATCAGCTGCTTGTATACCAGTTAATGTAGAAGCTGCTAAAAAAATCGGAGTAAGTGATGATATCGCTGAAACAATGATTCCTCTAGGAACTAGCTTCCATAAAGATGGATCAATAATCGGTAGTGTATTTAAAATAATGTTCTTAGTATCATTATTTGGAACAGGTATTACAGGAATAGGAGGAATCCTTGAAGTAACAGGAGTTGCATTACTAGCTACATTATTAGTAACTGCTATTCCAATCGGTGGAGGAACAATTTCTGAAGCTTTAATTATTTCAATGATGGGATTCTCTTATGGAGCATTACCTATCTTAACAATAGTAGCTACTATTATCGATGCACCTGCTACAATGTTAAACGTTGTAGGAGATACATCAAGTTCAATGTTGACTGCCCGTATGGTTGATGGACCAAACTGGATGGATAAAAAGAAAAATTAGTTGAAAAACTAATTTTTTTATTGTACACTATATCTAGAAGTTAAGTTATGAATATAACAAAAAGAGTCTTTTTTTTATTTACTATAATTATGAAAAATAGATAAAATACATATAATATATGTACAAAAGGAGAATTATGAAAATTTTAAAAATATTTGCAAAACGATTACCAATTATTGCAGTAATAATTGGTCTACTAGTATTGCAAGCTACATGCGATTTAAAACTGCCAGAATATACTGCGGACATAGTCAATGTAGGAATATCAAATAACGGTATAGAAAGTATTGTTCCAGTAATTATCAGCGAAGATGATTATGAAAAAATAAATATTTTATTAACAGAAGATGAACAAGAAATATTATCAAATAACTACCATAAATTAAATGGTAGTAATTATGATGCAAATGATTTAACTGACATTAAAGAAAAATATGGTGTAGAAGATAATGTTTATATAAAACATACCGATACTAACTTAGAAGAAATGTTTGAAACAATTAATGTTTTATATATAGGATTTACTACAGAAATGACTACTATAAATAACATTGAAACATTTGCATATATTGAATCATTACCAGAAAGCAACAAAACAGAAGTATTAAATATATATGAAACAGAAATGAATAAACAAATTCCCGCAGATATTAAAGTAACTGCATTAATTAAAACAGTAGAAACATATTATAATAATGCCTCAGTAGATATTGAGAGTATTCAATTTGATTATATTTTATCAAAAGGTATAATGATGGTATTATTGGCATGCAGCGCAATGGTATTAACTATATCAGTAGTATATCTTGCATCAAGAGTTGCTGCATCAATATGTAAAGAATTCAGAACAAAAATAGTCAACAAATCAATGAAGTTTTCTAATAATGAATTTGAAACATTAACTACGTCATCATTAATTACCAGATCTACAAACGATATTCAGCAAGTACAAAACTTTATAGTAATTGCCATTCGTTTAGTCTTCTATGCACCAATTTTAGGTATTGGAGCATATGCTAAAGTTAGTGGAAATCAAATGAACTGGATAATATTATTATCTATTCTTGCAGTATTAGCATTAATAACAGTATTATTTACTGTAGCAATGCCTAAGTTTAAGAGTATTCAATTGAAAATAGATAAACTAAACTTAATCACAAAAGAAATATTATCAGGACTTCCAGTAATAAGAGCATTTGGTACTGAGCGTCATGAAGAAAAAAGATTTGATAAATCTAATGAAGATTTAACAAAAACAACAAGATTTGTTGATCGTATCATGAGCGCAATGTTTCCAGCAATGATGTTTATAATGAATGGAACAGGTATCTTAATAGTTTGGGCAGGAGCTCAGTACGTAGATACAGGATCTATGCAAATTGGTGATATATTAGCAACATTAACTTATTCGATGCAAATTATTATGGCATTCTTAATGTTTAGTATGATTTCTATTATGATGCCAAGATCTCTTGTAGCACTTAAAAGAATAAACGAAGTACTAGCAACAAAAACAACTATAGAAAATATTGATGAACCAATCATTCCTAAAAAAATTGAAGGAGTATTAGAATTTCAAAACGTATCATTTAAATATATGGGAGCTGAAGAAACAGTAATAAATGATATATCATTCACAGCCACTCCAGGAACAACAACAGCAATCATTGGAAGTACAGGTAGTGGAAAATCAACTCTATTAAACCTAATCCCACGTTTATATGACCCTACGCTAGGTAAGATAACTTTAGATGGTAACAATATTAAAGATGTTGATTTAGAAACATTAAGAGATAACATAGGGTATATTCCTCAAAAAAATCTACTCTTCTCAGGAAC
>CAYJCL010000004.1:0-767 GCA_964368665.1 uncultured Muribaculaceae bacterium | reverse complement strand
CTATTAATTCTAATATTGCATTAGGATTAAAAAGATCAGATAAAAAGAAAATAAGTAATGCAGCAAATATTGCTCAAGCAGTTAACTTTATTGAAGAAAAAGACAAGCAATACGATTCATTAGTTTCTCAAGGAGGAACTAACTATTCAGGAGGTCAAAAACAAAGATTATCAATCGCTAGAGCAATTGCTAAGAATCCTAAAATATATTTATTTGATGATTCTTTCTCAGCACTTGACTTTAAAACAGATACTACACTAAGAAAAGAATTAAACAAAGCAGCAACAGATGCAACAATTATTATTGTTGCCCAAAGAGTTAGCACAATTATGGGAGCAAATCAAATACTAGTACTTGATGAAGGTAAACTAGTAGGAGTAGGAACCCATCAAGAATTATTAAAAAATTGTGAAGTATATAAAGAAATTGCAACATCTCAATTAAGTAAGGAGGAGTTACAAAATGCATAATAGATATAACAATAACGAATCCATAAAAGATGTTAAAGGAACTTTACTAAAATTATTAAAAAGAATGAAACCTTATAAAATAATTTTAATAATCATCTTCATCTTTGCAATAGGAAGTACTATCTTCTCGATTCTAGGACCTAAAATATTAGGTAATGCAACAACATTATTATTTGATGGATATATAGAAAAATTAACAATCGGAGGATCTATTGATTTCTCGGGTATATTAGAAATAATATTATGGTTACTAGGATTATACTTAGCTAGTATGGTATTCTCATTCATTCAAGGATT
>CAYJCL010000003.1:928-18078 GCA_964368665.1 uncultured Muribaculaceae bacterium | reverse complement strand
TACTTATGGATTATAAATATACATCAAGAAGTGTTGATGACACAATTGAACTAGCACAAAACATAGAAAGTGAAAAATTCCCTAACATGGTTATCTGTCTTAACGGAGAACTTGGTAGTGGAAAAACAATCTTTGTTAAAGGCTTTGCTAGTGCACTAGGTATTGAAGATACAATTACTTCACCAACATTTAACTTAATTAAAGACTATCAAGAAGGTGAAATGCCATTAAATCATATGGATGCATATCGTTGTGAAGATAATGTTGAGTCAGTAGGGCTTAATGATTATTTAAACAACAACGGTGTAACTATTATTGAATGGGCAGAAAACATTGAAAAATATCTACCAAGTGAAAGATTAGAAATATCTTTTAAAGTATTAGATGAAAATACACGTATATTAGTATTGAAACCTATTGGTGATAAATACGAAGAAATAGTTAACTCAGTATTATAATAATACTGTTTTTTTATTTGCAAAAAAATGGTATAATACCGGGAGGAGTGATTCTATGTTTAGTTTATATATTGATACCCACTATAAAGAGGTGAATATTGTCTTATTTAAGGATGGTTTGGTACTAGATAGCATAAATAATACTAATCCATTACAAAGTACTGTTACAATGCCTCTAATTGACAAAATAATGGGTAATAACAACATAACTATCGAAGATATTAAAGAGATATACTGCGTAAATGGTCCTGGATCATTTACAGGAGTAAGAGTAGGTATAACTATTGCTAAAATGTTGGCTGCTATAAAAGATATTAAAATCAAAAGTACAGATTACTTAGAAATAATGTCAATTCATACTGAGTCAGATTCTATCGTAGCAATTCCTGATAATCATGGAGCTTATGTAGGTATATTTAAAGACTACGAACTAACAAATGACTATAGATACTACAATAAAGAAGAATATACAGAATTAAAAGAAAATAACCAAGTAATAGAAAATATAAATATAGATTATAAATTAGTATATAATTTATACACTAATAAACCATCATTGAATCCCCATTTAGTAAATCCACTTTACATCAAAAATGTGGTGAAATAATGATTAAAGAAATAACTGCTTCAGATATTAACAAAATCTATAATCTAGGAACTATATATACTAAAGATTTTACTAAAAAATATAATCTAGATAATATAATAGAGAATCAAAATGAAACAATATATTTCTACGAACTAGATGATATTGCTGTAGGATATATTCACATCACCCATGTTATTGATGAAATAGATATTATAAATGTCTTCGTACTAGAAGAATATCGAAATAAGTCTATTGCATCAAAACTAATGGACACTATAATCAATAATTATCCTAATAATAAAATAAGTCTAGAAGTAAATGTTAATAACAAAAATGCAATTAAATTATATGAAAAATATAATTTCAAAAAAGTATCTACTAGAAAAAATTATTATCAACAAGAAGATGCTTATATAATGATAAGGAGTTAAATATGAAAGATATCTATATATTAGCTATAGAAACATCATGTGATGAAACAAGTATGGCTATAGTAAAAAATGGAAATTACTGTGTAGATATGGTAACTTCTACTCAAATTAAAACACATGAAAAATATGGCGGAGTAGTACCAGAAATAGCATCAAGAATGCATACAGAAATGGTATCATTCGTTTATGAAGAATTAATGGCTAAAACAAATATAAAAGAAAATGATATAGATGCTATTGCAGTAACTTACTCACCCGGATTAATGGGAAGTTTATTAGTAGGAGTAGAAACAGCTAAAGCAATATCATATGCATTAAAAAAACCTCTAATAGCAGTTAATCATATGGCAGGACATATCTATGCTAATAAATTTAATAATGATATGAACTATCCACTACTGGCATTAGTAGTAAGTGGTGGACATACTGACTTAGTACTTATGGAAGATGATTATAAATTCAAACTTCTAGGATCAACTTTAGATGATGCTATCGGAGAAGCATATGATAAAGTTGCTAAAGTTCTGGATTTGCCATATCCAGGAGGACCTCAAATAGAAAACATTTCTAAAGAAGGAAAACCAACTTATAAATTATCAATACCAATGAATAATGATTCATATAATTTTAGTTATAGTGGATTAAAAAGTAATATAATCAACTTAGTTCATAACGAAAAACAAAAAAATAATGAAATAAATAAACCTGACCTAGCTGCAAGTTTTCAGACAGTAGCAGTAGATCAATTAGTTAGAAAAGTTAGAGTTGCTATCAATAACTTAAATGTAAAAGATTTTTTAATCGCAGGAGGAGTATCAGCTAATAAATATTTAAGAGAACAACTAACAAATTTATGTAATGAATTAAATGTAAAAATATCAGTACCAGAATTTAAATATTGTACTGATAACGCAGCAATGATCGGAGCCGCAGCTTATCCATTATTTCTAAAAAAACAATTTAGTTCATATGATTTAAACGCTAAAAGTCACGAAGAAATATATTAAAAATAAACCCAACATAATATGTTGGGTTTTAACATGATATATTTCTTGCAAAAATAAATCTCTTTTGTTATAATTTAATAAGAATAGAGGTTGTTGGATAGTGCAAAAAGAACTAATTATTAAATTTTTAAACTTCAAACAAAGATCATTATTAGCATACGCTGATATATTATCACAAAACTATTTTGAAAATAATAGCAAACTTTGGACAACACCTCAAGAATTATATAATTTATTAAATAGCTTATTTAAAATATATATATCTAATTATTATTTTCAAACAATAGATAATAAAGATCGTAAAGACATTGAAATGTCACAAGCATTAAACACATTAAAAGAACATTATCAAGATTCATTTGATAAAATCAAAGCAGAAAATCAAAAAACCATTTATATTTTAATTACAATCATATATGTTGTTAATCGAATCGATAAAGAAATATCATATTATAAACACGATAGTACATTAACATCAAATATAATTGATAAATTAAAAGATTTATTAAAAGACGAACTAACAGACTTAAATATTAATGGAAATCATTTTATTTTAAACTTACTTGCAAATAAAATAAAAGACAACGAAAGAAAAGAAAGACAATTCTTTGAAAAAGTATTCAATAAAGAAATATTTATAAACTTTCATCCAATTGAAAATAAAACATATCTAATTAATATAGATTATGATATTCCAACACTAGGAAGTTACAACGATGTAATTATTAATAAAGTTTATGGACTATATAACATTGAAAGTAAATTGATGAAATTAGCAATAGATTTCATTTGTGTAGCATTTATCAAAATGTACGCAAATGATATCACGATTCCTAAGCTAATTGTTGAAGTACCAGCATCATTTTTAGAAAGTGATAAAGACTCAACAGGATTTTACGAATTACTAGAACTAGACTTTATAAATAAACATCTAACACTAGCAATAAAGTCATCTAATTATCAAAAATATGCTAATAGAGTATCAGAATTAACTAATCATGGAATAGCAATTCTAATAGATAGTTATAACGGAGAAATATTTAAAAAAGAAGAAAGTATCTATATTCATGAAAAACTAAATAATGAAAACCCTGAGATATATAAAGAATTAGATAAAAATAACTACAAAGTAAATATCATAAAAAAAGAAAAGTTAAAAAAATTAGATGATATTATCTATGAGAATATAGAGGAGGAAAAATAATATGAATGATTATACACAATTTTTTATCGATTTTATGTCACCATTCTTTGGAGGACTAATTACAATATTTAAAAACATCGGAATAGGTATTGTAGAAATGTTCAATATATTAAATTATATTGAAGTAATTACTGAATATAAAGAACAACTAAGTGGAGCAGGGTTATTTGTAGTAGTAATAGCTATCATAATCTTACTTATCATTTATGGACTTGTATTTACAGGACTATTCTTAATGATTAAAAGAATATTTAGATATCGTAGAAATCGTATTAAACAAGAAGCTATGATCGATGAAATCGAAAGATTAAACGTTGATGTAGTAAGACTAAAAGAAGAAAATCAAAAATTCTTAACAATGGCTGGTGGAGCAGAAGAACCACAATACGATGAAAACGGAAATCTAATTGAAAAACCAACAGATGAAACAACAAGATTCTATAGATTAACAAAAGTAGATGAAAGAATGGAAGATTACCAAGCACCAATGTATAACAACCAACTAAGCTTAACAGATATGGTAACTGCATTTAGAAATTTCTCAGCAAATAAATTAGGACTATATTATGATGAGAAAATAATCAGATTATTCTTATCAGCATTATCATCAAATAGATTAATAATCTTACAAGGTATTTCAGGAACAGGGAAAACATCTCTAGCATATGCCTTTGGACAATTTATTAATAATGAAACAACAGTAGCATCTGTTCAACCATCATGGAGAGATTCAACAGAATTATATGGATACTTCAATGAATTTACAAAGAAATATAACGAAACAGAAGTATTAGCAAAATTATATGAATCATTATATAAAGAAGATGTTTATATAACATTATTAGATGAAATGAATATCTCACGTGTAGAATATTACTTCGCAGAAATGTTATCTATTCTAGAATTACCAAACAAAAAAGACTGGATTCTAGACTTAGTACCAAACGCATGGGATAGTGATCCTAAAAAGATTGTTGAAGGAAAAATTCAATTACCAACAAATATGTGGTATATAGGAACAATCAATAACGATGATTCAACATTCATGGTAACAGATAAAGTTTACGATAGAGCAATGCCTATCAATATTGATAATAAATGTGACCCATTTGAAGCACCAGATACAGAAGCAATTAATCTATCTAGTATTTACTTACAAGACTTATTTGCAAAAGCTCAAGAAGAAAATAAAGTTGGAGACGATATCCTTAAGAAAATTGACGAAATGGACAAATATGTTATTGAACATTTCAGACTTGCTTTTGGTAATCGTATCGTAAAACATATCCGTGAATTCGTACCAGTATACGTAGCTTGCGGAGGAACATTATTAGAAGGTTTAGATTATGTAATGGCAAATAAAATATTACGTAAATTCGACCAATTAAACTTATCATTAATTAAAGATGAAATAGACGGTTATATAGCATACTTAAATCAAACATTTGGTGATAACCAAATGAAAGAATGTATTGCATACCTAGAAAGATTAAAGAAAACAATATAAGGTGATAAAATATGAACGATAAATTTATTGAAACAATAACTAACCTAAGTAGCAAAAAGACATTAAATTTCTTAGCTAATACAGAACACGATTTAGCTGTAAAAATTAATGATTCAGATGTTACAAGAGATACATCATGGATTGATTTTATAGAAGAAACAATACCTTTCATAGACAATATCGTTCGTAAACCAAGAAACTTTATCGTTCAAGAAGAAGAAATACTACCAATCGAAAAAACAAAATCAATTACTCAAGATAGTATTAAATTCTTAGCAACTCACACATCACTAATCCAAGATTGTGATGATGAAGGAAACGTTAAGCCACTTAAAATGCTTAATGTTTTCAAAGAAGAAACAAATGACCTTTACGAAAACAGATTTATCTACTCATTATTAGTTAATACAAGAACATTTCTAAATGATCAATTAACTAAAAGCCAAGGAGTTAAAATTGGTAAAAGAGTAGAAAAACTTAATTATAGTAGCGAATCTAAACTATATGAAGAAGACGTTAAAATAAATCTAGAAATTGAAAGAAAAGTAAATAAACCAGTAGAAGAAAGTCAAATATCAGCAAGCATCGAAGAAAGAATTAAAAAGAACATTGAAGTATTTGACTACTTCTTAAGTACTAAATTTGCTAAACAATTAACTAATGTAACTCCAGTAAGAAGTCCAATTAGAAAAACAAATGTTATTCTAAAAGAAAAGAACTTCGTAAAATCAGTAGAGTTATGGGAATTTATTGAAAAATATGATCCAAATAGATCATTAAAAGTTGTTGATACTGAAGTGTATCAAGATGGATCAAATATAGTTGATAGAATAAAAATGGCTAGTTATTTAGAATATACAACATTCTTAAACTTATCAAGTATAGATAATGACAAAATAATTAATACATCATTAGAGTATTTAAAATTAATAATTGAAAAATACGTAAAAGAAAATGAAACAACAGAACAAGAATTCAAGTTATTAATCAATGATGAGTTCAAAAAAGCTCATGAAAGAAAAGAAAAAGAATATAAAAGCGTTGTTGATACATTTAGACATAGTATTATAAAAAGTCAATTAAATATAGAGAATGCCCTGAAAATTCTTGATTAAGGAGGATTAAATGGAAAAAATAGAAAACACACTTAAAGAAGAAAAATTAATCATTAATGATTTAAATCAGCTAGATTCAACTGCTCAATATGAAGCAGTTGAAACAGTGCTTAATGCAATGTATGAAAATAAAATCAAAGTAGAAAAAGCTCATGTACTTAAGTGTTTAAAACTAACATTAGCCAAAGAAGATGATCAAATAAATCTTCGAGAAAATTTATTAGTAGAAAAAAATGCTAAATACTTAATATTTAGCTTTAAGAAAAAGAAAAAAATCTGGCCTGCAGTATTAGCACTAGTTGCTACACTTATTGCAGCAACAATATTTGCAACATATAATGCTATTATTTATATTGCAGAGTCAAATGTTAATATAGACATAGATAACGATGGAATAGCAGATTTAAATATCGATTTTGATGGAAACTTAGAACCAGAAATAAATATTGATATTAATGATGACAATAAACCAGAAATAAATGTCGATTACAAAGGTAATCGATTAGCAATATTTGGTTTAGATAAAGATGAAGACGGAAAACCTGATTATAATCTAGTTAACGATGCAACCGGTGATAACGTAGAAACTTGCAAAGTTAACTGTGATTCAAATGGAGACGGGTGGCCAGATTATAACTATGATGTTGATGGAGATGGAACACCTGACTTTGATATAGCAAAAGAAGGTACCGATGAAGTATATTTAAACATTGATTTAAACGGAGACCAACTATGCGACATCATGTGTGATGATGATAAAGATGGAGTATGTGATAGAGCATGTGCACCAACACCTGAACAAGAAGATTCAAATACTGGATCAGGTTCAAGTTCGGTTACAGGAGATCCAAATAATTCATTGAACTCAGGAGCAAACTTAAATATTGTTTACAAAGATGGAACAGAACTAATAGTATCTGGATTATTACCAGACGATCAACCAGGAGCAGAAGTAGTTCATCCACAAAAAACATTTAGTATTGAAAACCCAACGAATATAACAATAACTTATTCATTAGCATGGGTAGTAAATGAAAATAACTTTACAAGTAATAATTTTGAATATATGATTGAATCAACAAATGGAGGATATCAAACTGAATGGACGGTGGCTCCAAAATCAGGTAGCCCTCTGATTGATGATTTAATAATCAATCCTAATGAAACTCAAGAATATACTATAACATTTAGACTTAAAGGTATCGGAGAAAACCAAGATTATGATCAAGGAAAAACATTCTCAGGATACTTAGAAGTAACTAGATAGAGGTTATTATGAATAAAAAACATATAATAACATCAATGTTATTAGTAATATCAATAATGATATTAACTATGGGTGGAACTTACGCATATTTATTATTAACAAGTAATACTACACCAATAGAAAATGTAATTGATGCAGGAGAAATAGAACTAGACTTTCAAACGTCAAACACAATCAACAATCCTAGAATGTTTCTAGTTAAACCGGAAAATATTACTCAAGAAGCAGAAAAACTAAACTTTACTATAGCCCACGGAGCAAATTCAACACATGACTTTGTATATCGAGTAGGATTAGTAGATATAGTAATATCAGATAATTTTAAAGATGCCGATTTCAAATGGGAATTATCAGTAGATGGAACAAGTACTAAATTTAGTGGAAATTTCTCTACTATAGGAACTAATACAACACTTTTATTAACAACAAATATGTTATTATTAGAATTATCTCAAACTCATAATCTTACTTTAAAATTATGGTTAGAAGAAACAAGCGAAAATCAAAATCATTTATTAGATGGAAATTTTTCAGCAAAAGTAAAAGTAGATGCATTAAGATAGCATCTACTTTTTTTGTCAACTAAACACTAGATAATAGAAAAATATAAAACAATTTGATATAATTAAAATAGAAAAGAGTGATCATATGAATTATGCATTAATAATAGTACTAATTCCAGCATTATCATTTTGGATAGGAGTACTAGTAAATAAAATATTTAAAAATTCCAAAAAATTAACTAACTACTCAATAGCACTAGCATTTAGTATAATGATAGGTTTATTCTTTATCGATTTTATTCCTCATTATGATCATTTATTTGAAGGATTAACACCATTTAGAAAACTACTAAATGTTACATTTTATATGATAGTAGGATTTGCTATTCTTAAAGTAATAGATTTAATTATCCCTCATCACCATCATGAAAACAGTAAAGAACATTTATATCATATTGGTTTAGTAACAAGTATGTCATTAATTTTGCATAATATTATAGAAGGAATATCAGTATATAATATTGCACTATCAAGTATATCAAGTGGATTACTTCTTGCATTAGCAGTATCACTACATAATATTCCACTAAGTATAAGCATCTTTAATAACTTATCAACATCTAAACAATCTAAAAAGACTAAATATGTAATTATAGCATTACTAAGTATTTCAACAATATTTGGAGCATCCCTAATTAGTGCTTATAATTTAGAATTTAATCATAATATAGAAGGAATAATATTAAGTATTACTTTTGGAATGATTATATATTTAATAATATTTGAATTAAGTAAAAAAGTAATAAAAAATATCAAAACAAAAGAAGTATTATATGGTCTTATGACAGGTATAGTAATAATTATAATATCAAGTTTAATTTAAGGAGTAACATATGAAAAAAATATTAATAACTGGTGCTGCTGGTACAGTTGGAATAAATACAATAAAAACTTTACTAACAGAAGATAAGTATGAAATAACAGCACTAGATTTAAATAACAAAAAAAATAATAAAATATTAAAAAAATATCAAAAAAGAATCAACATAGTTTTTGGTGATATTAATAATGAAACACTAATAGAAGCTTTAATTAAAGATCATGATATTATAATTCATCTAGCAGGATCAATGCCTCCACTATGTAATATTAAAAAAGAACTTACAGAGTTAGTTGACTATCAAGGAACTAAAAATATTATAGATGCCATAAATCTATATAATTCTAATGCATACTTAATATATCCATCGTCAACAACTCTTTATGGAGTAAATACTAAAGAATCCAAAAGTATTAAAGACGAAATAATATTATCAGATAATGATCACTATTCAAGTACTAAAATAGATATTGAACAACTAATAAAAGATAATGTAAAAAATTATACAATATATAGATTACCAATAGTATTAGTACAAGAAACTAATCAAGATATTATATATCATATTAAAAAGAATAAAGATTTAGAAGTAATTAAAGCAAATGACGTAGCATTTGCTATAACTGCAACTATTGAAAAAAAATCAAAACTAAATAATAAAATTTATAACCTTACAGGTGGTAAACTATATCAAACAAATACTACTAAATATTTAATTAAACACTTAGAAGTATTTGGACTATCATGGAAATATATATTTTCACAATCACTACTAGATAGAAATTATCATACCCATTATTATACAGATGGAGATAAACTAGCATCTCAAATTAAATATATCACAGGAGATTTAAAAGAACACTATAAAAATTTAAAAAATAAAACTAAATATAAAAGAATTATTAGAAAACTACTAGCTAAACCAATTATATTTTTCTTGAAAAGGAAAATTAAATGAAAACAGGACTAGTACTAGAAGGTGGAGGAATTAAAGGTTCCTACCAAATAGGTGCTTATAAAGCACTAATAGAAAATAAAATTAAATTCGATGGTTTTACAGGAACCTCTATAGGTTCTTTTAATGCTGCAATCCTTGCAGCAGGAAAATATGATGAACTATATGAATTTTGGTCAACAATTGATCCAGGAGTATATCTAGAAGCAGATCAAAGACTAATAGATGCTATCCAAAGTGATCGATTAAAATTAAAATCATTAATATTTGGTTCATTAAGTTCTTTTAAAACATGGATTAAAGGTAAAGGTATACCTATAGATGGAATAATGGGTAGACTTGAAGAAATTTTAGATGTAGATGCAATCTACAATAGTGATGTCGACTTTGGGCTAGTAACAGTAAGACAAAAAGATTTCAAACCACTATATTTAACAAAAGAAAATATTAATAAAGATAAATTTATTGAATACATCGTAGCATCATGCTACTTACCAGTATTTCAAAGAAGAAAAATAATTGATGATAATTTCTACCTAGACGGAGGGTTTTATGATAATGCTCCAATATCAATATTACTAAATAAAAATTACAAAAAAATATACTTAATTAGTAATAATGCTATAGGAATGAAACAAAAAATATCTAATCAAGATAAAGAAAAAATAATAAGAGTATCACCATCGAGAAATATATGCGCAGTATTAGAAATGAATCGAGCAAGAATACTTGAAAATATCGAAATGGGATATTACGATACACTAAGAGTAATAAAAAACTATGATGGTTATAAATATACATTTAAAAGAACACCTAAATTTATATTTAAACTATTATCAAGAAAAATATCATCAAGAAAATATCAAAGAGTAGAAAGTTTCCTAGGTTCAAGAACAAAAAAAGAAACTGTCATTAAAGCTCTAGAATATGTTGCAGAAAAAGAAGAAATAGATTATTATAATGTGTATAGTTTTTATAAACTATTAAGAAAAATTCAAAAAAGTGATCTAAAAAAACATTTCGTCTATGACTTTATTAGAGAACTTAAATTATTTTAAAAGGAGCAAATTATGGGAAGAGCATATGAAGTAAGAAAAGCAAGTATCCAAAAAACGGGAGCTATCAAAGCAAAAACATATTCAACTTTTGCAAAAGAAATATATCTAGCAGCTAAAGGTAACCCAGATCCAGATACTAATGCATCATTAAAAAGATTAATGGATAAAGCAAAGAAAAACCAAGTACCTAATGATATTATTAATAGAGCTATTGATAAAGCTAAAGGTAATACTGGAGAAGATTACAAAGAAGTAATCTACGAAGGTTTTGGACCTGGAGCTTCTACATTAATAATTAAAACATTAACAGATAATGTTAATAGAACAGTAGGGTTTGTAAGAGCAGCATTTAATAAAGTAGATAAAAGTCTAGGAGTTAATAACTCAGTATCATTTAATTATGATCATCTAGGTATAGTAAGCTTTAAATGCGATAATGAAGATGAACTATTACTTGGATTATTAGATGAAGGAATAGAACCAGTAGAATTTGAATCAATCGATAACGAATTAACTATTTCAGTAAAATCTACAGATTTCACTAAACTAAAAGATACTTTAGATAAATTAATTCCAAGTATTGAATTTGATTTAGATGAAGTAGGAATGTATCCTAAAGAAGAAATAGAATTAACAGGAGAAGATCTTGAAATATTTAATAGATTATATAATCTATTAGATGATGTAGAAGACGTAACTGAAATTTATCACAATGTAAAAAGTCTCTAACGAGACTTTTTAATTTTCCTATAAATATTTAAGATAATAGGTAATACCTTATACCAGAACTTTTTATTAACTAAATCAAATTCACCTATAAATTCAACATATTCTCCACCAAGCATTCTCTTATGTTCAAATATACCAGCTAAATTCTTGTACTTAGTCTTAGGATCTCCTACAGTACCAAATAAATCAGCAAATTCATAACCACTCTCATAAGCATCTTTAATAAACTCATAATATAATCTATTAATACATCCTGTTAACTCTGCGGTTCTATCATTACCAATATATAAACTCCATGCTCCCTTATTAGAATATACACATACTAAAGAACCAATTATATGTTCTTCACTCTTATCTAAAGATTTTAAATATTCAATATCCTTATTTAATTTATTAACTCTATCAGCATTCTTCTCAGTACTTACCATATCACTAAATTTATGAATTAAGTCACCAGGATTTATTAAAGCATTAAATACTTTAATAAATCCTCTCTTACTTAATTCATTATATACATCAGTATAATAATCTAAAGTATATTCATGAAATCCATCTTTTTCAGATATAATTTTAATTAACTCATAAAAATCATTAACATTATCTCCCATACTAATCTTAATATCATAATTATAACTTCTCTTAATATTTCTCATATAACTCTTAGATATTAATTTCTCAACAGTATCAAAACTTTCATGATCTTTAAAATAGGTTCTAAAAGTATATCTAGGTTGATTACCTTCATATAATTTATTAAACCCCTTATGCTTATAACCTAACTTAATAAAATAATTAAATAAATCATAATTATTCTCACCATCCACAGGATTAGCATCCATATCAATAGTTTGATATCTAATTGGAGGATCCAATTTGATATATATCCCATTAACACGTTTCAAATATTTCATTAACTCATCAGTAAATACCTTAAGTACTTCCAAATCATTAAACTCCATCGTATATCCTCTAGGACAATAAAAGTAGCACATTCCAAAAGGTGTTACTTTTTTAAGTAACAAAGCAACAGCTACTAACTTATCATTATCCTTAAGACCTACATAACAAGGTATTTGATTTCTATTATTCTTATTAATAGTTCCCCATTCATAAGATTGCATAAAATGATTATAAGAACACTTCTTATAATAACTATAATATTCTTCTTCACTTAAATTTTCTATAAATGTCATTATTATCACCCTCTATATAAGTATAGCATAAAATACTATTAAATAAATTATTTAATTACTCCAAAATTATATTAGTTAATAAAATATATAGAAAGGAGAATATAATGCGTTATCCAGTAAATTATATTGGTGTTACCAACAACTTCCATCAAGGCCTGTGCTTAGATTTTGGATGGAACAATAACTATGGAGGTAAAAACCAACCCATCTTCGCCTGCGCAGATGGGATAGTAAAAAAAGTAGAATTCCAAAACAAAGGAGGAAATGTAATATATATAGAACACTATGATGGAATAGTATCTTGTTACGCTCACTTAGATAATAAAGATATCCTAGTAAAAAAAGACGACTATGTAAAACTAGGAGATCAAATAGGACTAATGGGTACAACAGGGTCCTCATCTACAGGAAATCATCTCCACTTTGGATTATTCACAAGCATTAATGTTATCTATAAAGATAGTACACTAAATCCATTTGATTACTTAAGAGTATATGATAATCAAATAGTAAGTACTACTACAGAAAATAAATATCCAATAAAATACTACAATCCAGAAATCATAGAATATAAATATGTTTATAACGTCGACTATGAAGGATTAAATGTTAGATCATCAGCATCATTAACATCACCCATAGTAGATATCTTAGAAACTTCTACCAGAGTAGAAGTTCAAGAAGAAAAAAATAACTTTACTAAAATAGATACTAATAAATGGGTATATACTAAATACTTAAGTAACAATGTCCCAGAATATAAAGTAGTAAAAGAACTAGAAAATCCACCTCTAAATGTTAGAAGTGGACCAAGTACTAAATACAATATTATAAACACACTAAATACCAATGATAAAGTCCAAGTATATGAAACAAAAGGTACTTGGTCAAAAGTCAGTCCTAATGAGGAAGCATGGGTATCATCAAAGTATATAAATTAAAGCACACCAACATTGTGCATTAAATATTTAATGCACAATATTAATGTATAATAATATATATAACTAAGGAGTAATTATGGAAGTAAAATTTAATTCATATGAAGATAAAGATATTATAAGAATGATTAGAGAAGCATCAGAATTAACTCAAGAAGAATTCGGTAAAAAAATAGGTAAAAGTAGAAGAACAGTTCAAGAATACGAAAGAGGTACTGCAACATATAATATCAAAGTATTTAGAAAAATACTTGAAGAATTTGGATTCGAAGTTCAAATTAAAAGTAAATATAAAAGATAACTTGAAATATAATAAATATTTTGATATTATATTTACACGCAGGTGTAGTATAATGGCTAATATGCGACCTTGCCAAGGTTGAGATGGGAGTTCGATTCTCCTCACTTGCTCCATTGACAATAATCGAACCACATATTGGTTCTTTTTCATTGTAATAAAATAAAATATATAATATAATGAAAGTATAAGGAGAGAGAACAATGAAAAATATAATGAAAATTTGTGTAGGACTAATAGCATTTTTATTAATAGGTATTACTAACGTAAGCGCAGCGTCGCTAATAGATTTTAAAGACCCAGGTAATAGAGGTGTAAGTTTAACTGAATTGAATTTAGGAAGTACAGATTACAATAGAGGGACATCAAAATCATTTTATATAGAAAATACATCAGCAGGTGATATAACAATCACAAATGTAGATATAGACACTGATAAATTTAGTATTTCAAGAATGCCTGCAACTACGATATCAGCAGGTGGAGATACAATTATACAATTAGATAGTCTAAGAAGTCTTGATGCTTCAAGTACACCAATTGAAGCAATACTAACAGTTACAGTAAATGGAAGTGAAGATGTAACTATTCCAGTTAAGGTAACTATAAATCCTATCAATCCTACAGATCCTACATATGTAAACGAAGTTGCTATAGGGGATAAAGTGTCAACGGTTTTTCTAACAAACGGATGGGTATGGGATAATCCAAATGATTCAATAGTAGCAGGGGATAAAGGTTATTCTGCAACATATACAGATACTACAGGAAACTATAAAACTACTACTAAGGATTTTACTTTAAAAGGTTTAAAAGCTTATTCAGTGACTATGCCAACAGATCCAAATGCACAGCCTAATGTGACTGGAAATATAAGAGTATTAGAAGGATATAGTTTTAGTGCTATTATTGATGCTGAAAATGGAACTTATTTTACTTCTTTAAAAATAAATAATATTGAACAATTAACTGGTAATGCAGATACATTTAGGGTTGAAATTCCTGCTGTAAATGAGAATATAGTAATTGAAACAGTATCTGAAAGAATTACTATATTCCCAATGGAAGATCCTATAACTAATAAAATTATAGTGCCAAAATTCACTCAAGGTAATGACGGAAGTATAGAATTAAAATTCGATTATGATTTTGCTGATTTTGGAATTAGCGACTTTTCAGTAAATGGAGTATACTTCTATTTCGAAGACATAATAAAATACTTTAAATTTAGAGAAGGTAGTGTAATTATCGAAATGACCAATGAGTACTTAGAAACTCTAGATCCAGGTACTTATACTTTAGAAATCATAACATTTAATGGTGAACTGCTTACAGGAGATTTTCTTGTAGAAGAAGCTCCTGTTGTAGAACAACCATCAACAGATAATCAAGAAGCAACAGATAATCCAGATACAAGTGATAATATTCTAACTTATAGTATAATATCTATAATATCATTAATAGGAATAACATCTGTTATCTTGTATAAGAAAAAACATAATTAACAAAAAGGAATGATTCGAAATCATTCCTTTTTACTTAATTTTTTTTACATTATTCTTCTTAACAAAATATACTACCTTAGAAATATCCATTAAAGGACTATCAGCCATAGAGTCAGTGTAAAATTCATCAATAATACTATCTTTATAATACTTATTAAATAATTCTACCTTCTTCTTACCTAAACATAAATATTCTAATTCTTTATTTTCTAAATCAAACTTAGAACAAATAATCTTCTCAGTATTTAACTTATCCTTAATACCATCTAATAAAAAACTAGGACACCCAGTAATTATTAAATCATCACTACTAACTAATTCTAAAAAATTAGGTTTTAATTTTTTAGAGTTATTCATCCAAAACTCTTCAACATATACTTCATAACTCTTAATATCTACAACTTCATTAATAATCTTTTGAAGAAATAATTCCACTTCCTTAAAATCAATCTTATTACGCTTATATTTCATTAACATACTAACAGCTTTAGGAATATATTTAATCAACTTAGGATCTTTTCTAGAACAAAATATTGCAAAATCAAAAAGACTTTCCCCATCATAAATAGTGTTATCAAAATCAAATACCTTCATAGTCGTACTCCTTATCAAAAACCATTATACACTAAAGATATAAAAAAACAAAATAGAAAGTATAAATTATATTTATTATGATAAAATAAATAAATGTCACGATAATGTAATATTGCTTTGCTATAATTACATCAAGGAGAAAAAATATGGAAATTTTAAAAGTAGAAAACTTAGTTAAAGAATATAAAAGTGGAGACTCAATTATTAACGCGGTAAATAACACTAGCTTTAGTGTTAACAAAGGAGAATTTGTTGCAATAGTAGGAGCATCAGGTTCAGGAAAATCGACACTTCTTCATTTGATTGGAGGTGTTGATAAACCAACAAGTGGAAAAGTCATTATCGGAGGTACAGATATCTATTCATTAGATAGAGAAAAACTAGCAATATTTAGAAGAAGACAAATAGGTCTTATATATCAGTTTTTTAATTTAATACCAATACTAACAGTTAAGGAAAATATTACATTACCAAGAGACTTAGATAATATAAAAAACGATAATATAAAATTTGAAGAATTAATTAAAACTTTAGGTCTAGAAGATAGAATAAATCATTTACCAAATGAACTATCAGGAGGATAACAACAAAGAGTATCTATAGGTAGATCACTAATTAATACACCATCTATAATTCTAGCAGATGAGCCAACAGGGAACCTAGATAGTAAAAACTCAGATGAGATTGTATCATAAAGGATGAAAAAAACTATGAAGATACTAAATAAATTAACTCTACAAAATATAAAATTAAATAAACAAAGATCTATTGTAACTATAGTAGGAATAATTCTATCATGTGCTCTAATAACTGCATTATTTAGTTTAGTAATATCTTTCCAGGATACACTAATGAAAGAATCGCTTATCAGTTATGGTAACAGACATGTAACATTTGAAGATGTACCAAGTGAAGAACT
>CAYJCL010000003.1:0-886 GCA_964368665.1 uncultured Muribaculaceae bacterium | reverse complement strand
CAATAAAACTAGATACAGAGTATTATGAACTAGCAGGTCTTATTGGTATAGATAAATTAGGGTTAAAAGACTTAGAAAACATACTTGATAGTGGAAAAGTACCATCAAATGAAAATGAAATAGTAATAGATTTATACTATGCAGATAGATTTAATGTACAAATAGGTGATGAAATCACCTTAGAAATAATTAAAAGATATGCTGATGGTTATGAACTTAATGATAAAAATCCTATGAATTATGATGAATCAAATAACCTTTTAGAAACTCATGAAGTAATAGAAACAAAAACATATAAAATAGTAGGTATATCAAACTACTATACCTTCTTAGGAACAATGTATAGCTATAACTTGTTTACATATGAAGAAGAATTTAATGATTCAGCAAGTATTCACGTACTATATAATAATCCAGCTGATTATTCAGAAGTAACAAACGAATTAAATAAAATAGAAAATAATAATGAAATAGGAAAATACGATATTAGTATTAATAGTGAATACTTAAGGTGGGCTGGGTATATCATTGATGATAATACAAAAGAGTTCACATATTTATTTGCTGGAGTAATAGCTCTAATAATAATAGGTACATCAGTATTTTGTATAAGAAATTCATTTGCGATATCAACAACAGAAAAAACAAAAACATATGGAATGCTAGCAAGTATAGGAACAACTCCAAAACAAATAAAAAAATCAGTATTAATGGAAGGTTTCTACTTAGGAGCAATTGGAATACCTTTAGGTATTACATTTGGACTATTAGTAACATTCATTCTAATATCAGTAGTAAATCACTTACTACCAGCATGGAATAACTTTGAATTTATATTTTCTATATCAATAGAATCTATAATTTTAAGTATTCTACTAGCCAGTAT
>CAYJCL010000002.1:11455-23140 GCA_964368665.1 uncultured Muribaculaceae bacterium | reverse complement strand
TAATTAACTTTTATATAATTACTAATCTTCTGATTTATAACTCCATTATATTTGATAATTACATTGTAATTATCAAAATATAATTCATCAAACTCATCGAGAGCTTCATTATATAATAATTTAATTCTTTTAAATAATTTTTTATTAATTATTGAATTAGTAAATATAAAAGAATCACCAACTATATTTAATAACTCACCATGATAAGTATTTGAATACTCATCATCTCTACATTTAATAATAGCTAAATCATGATTTAGATAATTAGTTAAATAATTAGTATATTCTAAATTATTAGTAGTTACATAACTAATATCTTTATAATTATTTAATATATAATCACTAAATACTTCTAAGTAGTGATCAACTACATCACCCTCAACTATTAAATTATTACCATCTAGAAGTGTTTTAAACACTATTCTAGACTCTTTACTAATTAATTCATAATAAGTTACTACAACATCATCAAAAGACTCTAAATGAGTACTTCTATTATGATTATCACTATTTATTAAATACTTTAATACCTCATAATTACTCATACTTCTAATAATAAAATTATCACTACTTATATAAACATTAAATATATACTTTTCATAATTTCTAATACTTCTTTTAAATAACTCATTAATACTTTCATTATCTAAATCATTATAATAATTAATATTATATCCAAATACATCATTAATAATATTATTATTTAACTTATTGTTAACATTAATAAACTCTATAACACTTAAATTATCATAATCAGTTATTGCTTTGCTGTTGCTAATAATCCTAGAAGGATTATTAATAATACCAGCAAATAATAACATATGTATTTTATTATTTACTAAGTATTTATAATACTTATCATTAAAATCAAATAACTCATTAAAACTTAATCCCTTAAATAATACTTCCAAATCATTTAAATTAAATAACTTAGTAACAGGCATATAATCAGTTAAAGCTAAACTATCTATATTATGATGTAATTCATCATAATATAAATCCATAATCCTAGAAGTCTTAAATAGTCTTTTAATTAACTTATTAGTTTTTAATAATATCTCATTAATAACTTTATAAGCATTATAATAATTCATACAATCACTATCTATATAAGAATTAACTAAATTATTATGAACTATCTTATTACTCTTATAATCATATACTAAATCAAAATCCTTATATTCAGACATAAACCTATCACTAAGTTCACCTAAATCATTAATACTTTTCTTCTTCTTTAACTTTCTTAAATACTTATTAAAATCATTAATTTTCTTCTTTAAATTCATTAACTCTTCAAAATACTCATAATTACTAGGTTTAACAAAATCATTAACCCTTAAATAATCTTCAACATCAAAACTATTAAAAGATAGGGGAGTTAATACATTCTTAATATACTCATTAAAACTTATATACTCATTAATATATTCCTTAAAAGAATTAACTAACTTATTAACATCAACACTTTTACTAAATAATTCCTCATCATTAATACTATTATTTAATAACTTAATAAATAACTTATACTTAATACTAAGCACTAACTTATCATTAACTTCCTTAAGTCTTTTACTCTTAGCATTCTTCTTTATTTTAATATAAGACTTAATTAATCTAAAATAATCCTTAGTAAATAAATCCCTAATATAATTATAATGATCATTCTTTAAACCACTTACATATTCTCTTACTTCCAAAATAGCATCATCTAAATTAACATAATGATAATTAATATATCTATTAATTACTTTTAATAACTTACTCTTATCAATTCTAAACTTATCTAAATAATTAAACATCTTACTATCTAAATAACTAATCTTAATCTCAGTATCATGACTATTAAATAACTTAATAATATTATCATCTAGCTTATCTAAATAAACACCTTCATTTACTAAATAATCACTCATCCTAGATTCAATATAATAATCTAAATACTTATTTAATTCATCAATACTTAATATATTATTATCACTAAATAATAACTCTATAGTCTTATTAAGTCCCAGTAATAAATAACACATAATTAAACTCTTAATACTTAATACAGTTATTAAAGAATTATTAAGTCCTAAACTCTCTTTATTAAGTATTGTAGTAATTAAATAATCAATATCATCTATATTAATCTTCTTAACTAACTTATCATCTAAATTAAATAATATCTTAAGTAAATCTATATCTTTAATAACTTCACTATCAAACTTTAATTCCCATAACTTATTTAAATAATTAACTAAAAAGTCTTGATTAATTCTAGACCCTAATAAATCTTTAAGACTTACAAGTCCTATATTCTTAACTACTAATAAATTAACTAATTCATTATCACTTAAATTATTAATAATATAATCCTTAGTAATAAAATTAATAATATCATCACTACTTAACTTAATCATTAACTTATAATACATCCTAGAATCTAACTTAACACATAACCTTACAGATTCTAAAAAACCACTAATTAAATACCTATCAGTATTTAATAAACTAAAATTTAAAGTATCACATTTATTATATATATTATCACTTTGTAAAAAATTAAATATATACTTAAAACTTAAATTAGAGAGTAGAGTAGTAATTACTAAAGAATCACTATTCGTAACAAACTTATTATCCCTTAATAAATTTATTATCTCTTCTTCACTTAAATCTGAATACTTTAAAACATCTACTTTACTCATCATTAAACCTTTCTTACTTTATAAGTCTTGCATGTACTACAAAACGATTGCTATATTCATAACATGTTGACAACGTCAAGATGTTATCATCTGTACTTACAGTTACTCCAAAATCATATTCACTTCTACCAGTTATTAACTCTATAAACGTTAAATAATGATTATCACTATTAAAATTATTAGCTATATAATCATTAGTATTCTTAACTTCATATACAGAAAATATCTCAAAACTCATCTCTTCATATAAAGTATTAAAAGTAATAATATGATTATTCTTATTATCTAACCATTCCTCATCTAAGACATTATCCAAAGTCCCAAACATTAAACCACTATTAAAACGATTATGAGCATATATGATTGTGTTATGTTGTAAAACATCTACATCATTTCTAAAATCCATAAATACCCATCCACTATAGTCTCTATCTCCATAATAATTCTTATCTAAATAATAATCATTATCACTGTGTTGAACTACTGGATAATTAATATTAGTATTACGAACAGTTAACCATCCAACAGTATCAGGATTAACTCCCTGTAGTTCCTTAATTACACTAGGTCCATGAACACCCTCAACAACATCTTCCTCAACTAATGATTCCTGAGTAGTAGTTACAATCTTACTAATCTCCTCATTAATAACATCTACATTCTTACCACTAAAATAATTACTAACAAATATATAACTCATCGCAGTAAATATCATAATCATCGCAAGAACTACTGAAAACTTTAAAATAGTAAAACTCACATGAGCCAAATAATTGTCTTTAATATAATCCTTAGAATAATTCAACTTAACATTAACATACTTCTTAAATTTTTTATTAATATTTTTTAAGTATATTGCATCATTCTCATTAATATTAATATCTTTAATTAATACCTTAATATCCTTTAACTTATATTGCTTAATTAACTTAATAATTAACTCGATACCATCTTTATTAAACTTACTAATATATATAACTTTCAAATACTTATTAATCTTCAAAAAAGTCTCAAAATCTAGATTATCATCATTACTTATTGGAGTATTAATATCTATTTCTTTCTTATAATATATCTTAGAATATTGATTTAAATCATTACTATCCATAAACTTACTAGTAAAAAATATCTCACTCCTAGAATCTAATTCAATATGATATTTATCTAAATATTGAATAACATACTCAGGAGCTTGATAACAAGATATTAACTTAACATTATGATTATTAATAATGCTCTCTATTAAAGTAAAAGTAATAGTGTCATCCTTACGAATCTTTAAAGAATTAATTACTTTAACACTACCAAGTACATTAATTACAATACTAGCTAGTGGAGTAGTTTCAATTTCAACATCAGTAATTCCATATTCATTAAATAACTCAGCAATAAAATTACTAACTATTTTTTTATTCTTAATAATATACTCATCAGAAAACAAAATTTCTCCATCATTAATGACATTAGTATTCATTAACTCCTCAGAACTTTTGCTTCTCTTACGACTATATTTAAAAATCAACTTATGATCTTTAATAAATATTCCAATCTTATTCATAATTCACCACACTTTTATTCTGCTTATATTATAATACCACAATTTATATTAATTTAAAAGTTAAATATCATTAACAATTTTACAAAAAAAATGTCAACAAGAAAAAAAATTGTAAAATCACTTCAAATTTTGTAAATTTATGTTATAATAATTACAATATATGGGAATTATATTGATAGAGAGGTATTTATGAAAAAAACAATTACAAAAATAGGAGCATTACTATTCGCATTAATAGCAATGCCAACAATTGCAAATGCAGAAGTGAGATTTGACATCGAATGTGCTAAATCATCATTGGATCCTGGAGAATCAACTACTTGTACTTACGTTGCAACAGCTGATCCTACAGAAGCAGCAAGACCTGGAGTTACTGAAATTTTAGTAGCAATTAGAGCAACAGATAACTTAACAATTACAGACATTACACCAGGAAGTGGATTCACAGATGAATCAACACAAGCACCAGGACTTATTGAAGCAGAAGTTTTACTAGAATCAAAAGATACTGGTGGAGTTACTGATGAAACTTTTGAAGTGTTAACTGTTGAAGTTAAACTTGATGAAAATGCAACAGATGTATGTGGATCAATTTGTATGGGAGTAACTAGTTATGTAGAAGGAACAGATACAAATACTACAATAGAAACTTGTGAAGATATTGAATTAGGTGGAGAAAATCCTCCAACTGGAGCATTTAGTTCATATTTAATTCTTGGAGCTGGAGCATTAATAGCTATTGGTGCAATGGTTGCATTAAAAGACAAAAAGAAATTTCATAACGTATAATTAAAATTATACAAAAAGACGAATTAATGTTCGTCTTTTTAAATTTTCACAAATTTTTCACAATTGTTATGATATACTTAATATACAAAAGGAGAAAATTAAATGTTAGAAATAAAAGACATAAAAAAAAGTTACAGAACAGGAGATTTTATTCAACACGCTCTTAAAGGTGTTACAGTAAAATTCCGTAAAAACGAATTTGTAGCCATCCTAGGAGCTAGTGGTAGTGGAAAAACAACCCTATTAAATATTCTAGGAGGACTTGATAGGTATGGATCAGGAGACTTACTAATCAATAACTTATCAACAAAAAAATTCAAAGATAAAGATTGGGATGCTTATAGAAATAACTGTGTAGGATTTATCTTCCAAAGTTACAATCTTATCTCACATATTTCATTATTACAAAATATTGAAATGTCTATGACCCTAAGTAATGTAAAAAAATCAACAAGAAAGAAAAAAGCATTAGAAGTATTAGATAAAGTAGGTCTTAAAGATCACGCTCATAAAAAACCTAATCAACTATCTGGTGGACAAATGCAAAGAGTAGCAATAGCTAGAGCATTAGTAAATGATCCAGATATTATCCTAGCTGATGAACCTACCGGAGCATTAGATACAAAAACAAGTGAACAAATAATGAATCTAATCAAAGAAATCGCTAAAGATAAATTAGTTATAATGGTTACTCATAATAGAGAAATAGCTAAAGAGTATGCATCAAGAATTATTGAATTAAAAGATGGAGAAGTAGTTAAAGACTCTAAACCGTTTGATAAAAGTGATAAAGATGCAAAAATAACTATTAAAAAAACAAAAATGAATTACTTAACAGCACTTGCATTATCATTTAATAATATCTTAACAAAAAAAGGTAGAACATTTATTACTTCATTAGCATCATCAATAGGTATCATAGGTATTGCTCTAATATTAGCACTATCTAATGGATTTGATATTCAAATCAAAGATTTCGAAAGAAACTCATTAGCTAACATGCCAATAGTAATTTCAACAGAAGCAACTGACATGTCACCAGAAGCAATGATGGAATTACAAGCAGAACAAGAAAAAATGGAAGAATTCACAAGTGAAAATATTATTATTCCAAAAGAAGATACTTATGAAAGTATCACTCATAAAAATATATTCACTGATGAATATATGGAATATATAAGTAATTTAGATAACGATCAAGTAGATGGAATTCAATATACAAGAACCTTATCACTAAACTTAGTAAACAAAATAGATAATGAAGTGAAAGTGTTTACTGATAAATCATACTTTTCATCACTTCCATCTAAACTTGACGGAAGTAATACTCATGTAGAAGATAATTTTGAATTATTAGCAGGAAACTTACCAACTAATAATCATGAATTATTATTAGTATTAGATTTAAATAATACAATTCCAGAAAAGTTACTAGAATTAATGGGTATAGAAACTACAGAAAACTTAAAATTTGAAGATCTAATAGGTCAAGAATTTAAAATAATTTTAAATGATAACTATTACCAAAAAGTAGGTAGTATATATACACCTAAACAAGACTTAACAAGTGAGTATAATAACGATGAAAATATTACGTTAACTATCTCAGGAATTATTAGATCTAATGAAGGTAATATACTATATGAAAACTTCTCAGGAATAGTATATAATGAAGGACTTGCAGAAGAAATCATCAGCGATAGTAAAAACTCAGAAGTAGTTAAAGCACAACAAAATGCTGACTATAATGTATTATACGGAGAACCATTTGAAGAAGAAGGATATTTCACTAAAGATATAGCTCTAGCAAATCTTGGAGATGATACATATCCTTACGCTATTCAAATCTTCCCAAAAGATTTTGAAAGCAAAGATTATATCTTAGAAGAACTTGATAAATATAATGAAGGATTAGACGAAGAAGATATGATTGTTTATACTGATATGGGAGCAATGATTTCATCATTGTCATCAAGTATTATGGATGCAATAACTATTGTATTAATAGCATTCTCAGCTATCTCATTAATAGTATCTAGTATCATGATTGGTATCATAACTTATATCTCAGTTCTAGAAAGAACAAAAGAAATAGGTATATTAAGATCACTTGGAGCAAGAAAAAAAGATATTACAAGAGTATTCAACGCAGAAACAAGCCTAATCGGATTGTTCTCAGGATTACTAGGAATATTCATTGCTTGGTTATTAACATTCCCAGCTAATATCTTAATAGAAAATGCAACAGAACTGCCAGATGTAGCAGTATTAAACCCAATCCACTGTTTAATACTAATAGCAGTTAGTTTAACACTTACAGTATTAGGTGGTTTAATACCAGCTAAAATGGCAAGTAAAAAAGATCCAGTAATAGCATTAAGAACTGAATAATCAGTTCTTTTTCTTTACGATTATTTGACAAAACCGAACAAATGTGTTATAATTAACTCATATCAAGGGGGATATAAATGGAAAAATTTAAATTAAGAAAAAACTTTATTCAATCACATATAGATAGAACTAATGATGATATAGAGGAATTAACTAGAAAACAGAATAAAAATAAAAAACTAATTATGGCAGGAAATTCTATATTCATTACTTCTAGTATTATTTTCTTATCAACAGTAGGGATGTATTTTTTTGAAATTCCAATGAATTTTAACATCAATACAATAGCAGTAGCACTTCCTATATTAACTATTACTAGTTTAGGAGGAGCAATTTTAGGAATTATATCAAGTGATAATAAAATCAAAACAGCTATAGAATTAGAATCAACACAAGAATTATTAGATTTTTACGAAAAAAAATTAAATGATTTAGAAATATCAGATACTCCAGAAATTAAACAGACTATAGAACAAGAAGAACCAGATGCTGATTTAATTGCAGCTATAAAACAAGCTATTGATGAACACTATATGCAAGTAGAAAATGAAGAAAATAAAGATTTAAACTTAACATTAAAATAGACATAGGTCTATTTTTTTATGACCAAATAACTAAATAATCATAATATATAAAAGGAGGTTATTATGTTATTTAACGAATTAGAATATGGTGTATTTGGTATTGCTAATAACAGAGATTTATGTAGTGTTAAAGATGGGTTCTTAAAAGGAAATATGTTTACAGAAATTTATGATTCATATAAAAATATGAACTATCTTTGTTTAGCACCAAAATCAGAAAAAGAAGAATTATTATTAAACATTTACGCTTATGATTTTGCTATCAATGATCTAAACTTATACCTAGATATTTATCCAGATGATTTAGATAAATATAATTATTTTAAAGAATGTGTTTATGAGTCAGATAAACTAAAACAATCATACGAAAAAAAATATGGACCATTAAATCTTAATGATATTTCATCATTAGAATATACTTGGTATAAAAACCCATGGCCTTGGGAAGGGAGTTTAACTAAATATGTATAAATATGAAAAAAAATTAAACTACCCAGTCAATATTACTAAAAAAAATCTTAAACTAGCTAAATGTATAAATACTCAGCTAGGAGGTCCTGCTGGAGAACTAGGTGCAGCAATAAGATACTTTTCTATGAAATTTTCCATGCCAGATGAAAGAGGTAAAGCACTACTAAATGATATAGCTTGTGAAGAACTAGGTCATGTAGAAATGATTGCTACTATGGTAAGACAATTAATTAAAGATTCAAATATTGAAGAAATAAAAGAACATGGATTAGAAGCTTACTATACAGAACATCATCTAGGAATATATCCAACTGATGCATCAGGAGTCCCATTTAATGCATCAACATTCGCATCTACTGGAGATGTATTTGCAGATTTATCTGAATGTATGGCAGCAGAACAAAAAGCAAGAGTAACTTATGAAAATTTAATTGATTTGGCTGACTGTGAAGACGTAATCGGACCATTATTATTTCTAAGACAAAGAGAAGTAGTTCACTTTCAAAGATTTAAAGAATTATATAATTATTATGAAAAATTATTAAAGAATTAATTAATTCTTTTTAATTTGCAAAAAATGTCAAATAAATCATATAAAATTAATAGATATATATTTAATTTTTAATAAATATATGTTATTATTATAGTAGTGAAAGGATTGATTTTATGGCAAAAGCAAAAAAAATGAAAGAGATACCTTTAAAGAATTATCTTATAGCAGGAATAATTCTAGTATTATTAGTACTTATCACTAATTACTTCTTTAACTGGTATAAACTAAGTCAAGAAGAACGTGTTGCTAATAGTTACTTAATTACAGAAAAAGTTTTAACATACGAACTAAATGATATAGAAGAGTTAACAACTACTTTAAATGCAGCAGAGTTACCAAATGAATACTTTGTATTAATTTCATATACTAAAACAGAAGAAACATATGAACTAGAAAAAGACTTAGCACCTGTAATAGAAGATTATAATTTAAATGATAAAATGTATTATGTAAATGTTACTGACTATAAAAACGAACCGAACTTCTTAAGTGATTTAAATCAAGCATTCGGATTTACTGAAAGTATTATTAAGACAATACCAACAATACTATTCTTTGAAGAAGGAGAACTAGCAATTGATGGAATGGTAATTAGAGAAGATGAACACATGATTAATTCTGGAGATTTCGTAAAAATACTAGATATTCATGGATACTATTCGAACCAGAAATTCCAGGAAATACAGGAAATATAATGCGTACGTGTGTTGCAACCAAGACACGTGTTCATTTAATAAAACCTTTAGGTTTCTCCCTAGATGAAAAATATTTAAGAAGAAGTGGAGTAAACTATATCGATAAATTAGATTATCAAGTATATGAAAATATCAATGAATTTTTCGAAAAAAATAAAGGTGTTTATTATTTCTTAACTAGATACGGTCATAAACCACACTCATCATTTAATTATAATACAAAAGAAAATATTTACTTTGTATTTGGAAAAGAAAGTACAGGAATTCCAAAAGAAGTATTAAAAAATCATTTAGACACTTGTATGAGAATGCCAATGAGTGATAACGTTAGATCATTAAATTTATCTAATACCGTAGCTATCATGGTTTATGAAGCATTAAGACAACAAAATTACGAAGGTTTACTATTCGATGAGCCACACAAAAGCAAAACCTTCTTGGAGGATTAATTATGTATTGTAAAAATTGCCATAGTCAGTTAAGCCCAACATCAGTAAGGTGCTTAAAATGTGGAACAAGAGTTCCAATAGAAGATTTACCAGTAAGAAATATTGAAACTCCAAAAACAAAAATAAGAGCTGCACTAATAATTTTAGGAGTATTAATACTTATAGTAATTATTGCTTTAAACGTATAAAAGACGAAAGTCTTTTTTTGTATGAAATAATAAAATAATTCCAAACTAATAAAGAGGTTAAGATGGAATTATTTATTATTTGTATTCAATTACTAGTAGTAAGACTAATAGATATAACTATTGGTACAGTAAGAACATTATTTCTAGTTAGAAATAAAAATAAAATAGCTGCTATCTGTGGTTTCTTTGAAGTCCTAATATGGTTCTACGCAGTAGATAGTGCATTAAACAATGAAATAAATAGTATTTGGATTCCTATTTCATACGCAGCAGGTTTTTCCCTAGGAACACTCTTAGGAACAATCATAGCTAAAAAGTTTATAAATCCATTAGTAAGTGTTCAAATAATAAGTAATAAACTAACTAAAAAAGAAATAACTAATATTAAAGATAAAGGTTATGGAGTAAGTGTTATTAAATTAGAAAATAACGAACATAAAAATAGTAAAATGTTAATTATTGAAACCCATCATTATAACTTAAAACATTTAATGAAACTAATAAGTAGTATTGACAACAAAGCATTTATATTTATTAATGACATTAGAAATTACTACAATGGATACATCAATTTAAAATCAAAATAATTCTTAGACAAAAAATAACAAATATGTTAAAATTATAGTAGGTGAGTATCATGAAAACGAAAGTATATTTAATAATAATTTCATCACTATTACTAATATCAATAGTAATAGGTATTTCATATGCAGTTTGGTTAGTTACAAAAACTCAAACTAATAATAATCTCTTATCTACAGAATGCTTTGATATAACATTTACCGAAGATGCAAATTCAAATATTAATTTGTTAAGTACATATCCAATACTAGATATAGAAGGTTCAACACTAATACCTTATACATTTAGTATAGAAAATATTTGTGATATAAATGCTGCTTATCAAATCAACTTAGAAGTATATGATACTACAACATTAAGTCATAACTTAATCAAATCAATGTTAGATAATAATACCCCAAGTATTATTACTGATAAAGAAATAGTATCTTCTACAATAGCAAATACTACATCCTATAAACTAGATACATATTACTTATCAACAAACCAAACTAACAATCACGAATTTAGAATGTGGATTGATGGCTCAGGAACATTATCTAATTCTCAAAATAAATTAGTCGAAGCAAAAATAACAATAAGTGCAATCCCAACAGAAGAAATTCCATACAAAGATTCAATTTTAAAAGGATCAGATCCAGTATTGGACACGAAAATGATTCCAGTTACAATCGAAAGTAATGGAGTTATTAAAGTAGCAAACACTACAGAAGAGTGGTACAACTATACTAA
>CAYJCL010000002.1:2300-11445 GCA_964368665.1 uncultured Muribaculaceae bacterium | reverse complement strand
TGCAGTTATAGTAGATCCAACATTTACAACATTAGATCCAGGAACAACTATACCAATGGAATCAATTGAGCAAATGTATGTATGGATCCCTAGATATGAATATAAAATTAGCTCCATAAATACTGCAAGTGAATCTATAGAAATTAACTTTGTAAGTCCAGGAACATTAATAACTAATGAAAATATGTTAAATGAAGATATAATTATTCATCCAGCATTCTGTTGGGGGGATTATTGTCAAACCAATAGAAATCATCAAGATAATATTGAATTAGCTGGTATTTGGGTAGGTAAATTCGAAACTGGTACAGATAACACCATAAAACCAAATCAAAACTCCATTAATAACTTAAATGTATCAACACTATATGATAACATCAATAATGCAATGACTACATATAACTTAGATTCAAAAACAGATGTTCATATGATACAAAATACTGAGTGGGGAGCAATTGCTTACTTATCACAATCACAATATGGAATATGTGAAGATAATATTACATGTGCTAAAAAAGTAGAAAATAATAATTATGCAGATGCATCCAATCATATAATAACGGGTTGTGGCGGTAATGATACACACATTGTAGGGGTATGTCCTAGTACTAATACATGGGAAACGGCAAATGGTATTAAAGCATCAACCACTCATAACATAACAGGTATATACGATATGGCTGGTGGGAAATATGAATACACTATGGGAAATACTACATACAGTAACGGATTACTATATCCAAGCCAATCAGGATTTACAGAAGAAATATCATATAAATATTACGATGTCTACTTATATGGATCATCTCATCTTGAATATCATCGCAGTATTACAGGGGATGCGCTAAAAGAATTAAAACCTACTGGAACGACCAATACAAATTGGAATAATGATGCAGCAGCAATCATGAACAAAAATTATACATTTGCAATTAGAGGTGGTGGTTCAGCTTCAGAAGAATTATCTGGTATATTCTTTCATGACAGTCTTGATGGTAGAGCAAACACTGCAATCACTACACGTTCAACCTTAATAATTGAGAAATAACTTGTGATTAATAAAACATTATGTTATAATCTATTTACAGATTTAAGTGGGCAAAAACCCGCTTTTATTATTGGAGGATAATATGGACAAATTTTTAAGCGATGTGCGTGAAGCAATCAAACCTAAAATGGATGAAATGGAGATCATTATTGATGATGTAGAGTACTTAAAAGAAGGAAACTATAACTTTTTAAGAATAACTCTAGATAAAGTAAATGGAATTGATTTAGATACAATAGTTGCAGCAACAAATGAAATCAATCCAATCATTGATACATTCGATGTAATAGATGATTCATATATTTTAGATGTAGTAAGTAAAGAAAGAGGTGCAAACTAATGGCTAAGAAAAAAGAACAACCAGTACAAGAAGGAATAGATACAGTTGCTTTTATCAAAGGAGTTAACTTCATCGTAGAAGAAAAAAACATTTCTAAAGATGTAGTATTTGAAGCAATGGAATTAGCACTTGCAACAGCTTACAAGAAAAACTTTCAAAGTAAAACAAATGTTAGAGTAGATATTAATAGAGAAACAGGAGAAATCAAAGTATTCTCATACTTAGTAGTAGTAGATGAAATTGATGAAGGAGACGAAACTGTTGATGAAGAAGGAAATATCGTAGATATTCCTCCAGTAATTAATATAGATGCTCAAATATTAATTGAAGATGCACAAGAAATAGTTGAAGGAATCCAAGTAGGAGAAACAATCGAAAAAGAAGTAACACCTAAAGATTTCGGAAGAGTAGCAGCAGGAACTGCAAAACAAGTATTAATGCAAAAAATTAGAGAAGCTGAAAAAAATAGTATAGTAGAAGAATTCGCTGATAAACAAGATGAATTAATGATCGGTATGTTAGCAATGGAAGATCAAAGAAGTTACTATATTGACTTAGGAAGAACAAGAGGAATACTACCTAAAACTGAAATGATCCCAGGTGAAGAAGTAGAAATGGGTTCAAGTATTAAAGTTTATGTTCAAAAAGTTGAAGAAGGACCTAAAGGACCACTTATTCTTCTATCAAGAAAACATTATGGATTCGTAAAAAGATTATTTGAATCAGAAATCCCTGAATTATCAGAAGGAACTATATTACTTCATGGAGTAGCTAGAGAAGCTGGAATAAGAAGTAAAGTAGCAGTAGGATCACTAGTAGAAAACATCGATGCTATTGGAGCATGTATTGGAGAAAAAGGTTCAAGAATTTCAAGAATTTTAAAAGAATTAAATGGAGAAAAAGTTGACTTAGTTCTTTATAATGAAGATCCAGCAGAATATATTAAAAATGCCCTAAGTCCAGCAAAAGATGTAATAGTAAGTATTACTGATCCAATGAAAAGAGAAGCATTAGCAATCGTTAATAACGAAAACCTAGCTCTAGCTATTGGAAAAAAAGGACTTAATATTAGATTAGCATCAAAATTAACAAGATATAAAATTGATATTAAAACATTAGAAGAAATCAATGCAAGTCAAGGTGAATAATGAAACCTAGAAAAGTACCAAAAAGAACATGTGTAATAACAAGAGAATCAGTAGAAAAAAAAGATCTATTAAGAATTGTTAGAACACCAGAAGGAAAAGTAATCTATGATGAAACAGGAAAAAGTAATGGTCGTGGAGCTTATTTAAAGAAGGATATTGAAGTAATTAAAAAAGCAAAACAAAATAAAGTATTAAATAAAATACTAGAAGTACCAGTTCCAGCTGAATTATATGATGAAATAATAGAAAAATTAAAATAAAAGAAAGAGGTGGTTTTATGATGAACGTACAAGAATATACATCAGAAACTAAATTATCAGTAGCAGAAATATTAAAAAAATGTAGTGAATTAGGTATAGAAGCAACTGATAAAGAAAGTATGTTAAGTGAAGATGATATCATAATTCTAGATAATGCAATAAGTATTGCTGATGAAAGTGATGAAGAGTCATTCGATGTTGAAGACGAAATGGACGACGTAGTTAGTGATATTATGGAAGATCAAGAATTAGAAAAACTTGGATCTGGAATAAGTAAACAAAAACTAAAAAAACGTTCAGAAATTGTCAATTCAAAAACAGAATACCTTAAAAACAGAAAAGAAATGTACAAAAATAAAGAAAAATTACAAGGTAACAAAACAGAAGAAAATGTAATTTTCTTCACTGATCAAATGACAGTTCAAGACCTAGCCGAAGCCTTAAACATTCAAGGAACAGAACTAATAAAAAAATTAATGGGACTTGGATTAATGGTAGCTCTAAATCAAGCAATTGATTTTGAAAATGCTAGCATTATTACAATGGAATATAATAAAACATTGAAAAAAGTTGAAAGTACAGATGTTGCTAACTTCGAAGAATTCGAAATTGTAGATGATGAAGAAAACCTAAGTAAACGTCCTCCAGTAGTAACTATCATGGGACACGTTGATCATGGTAAAACATCACTACTAGATACAATTAGAAAATCACAAGTAGTAGATTCAGAATTTGGAGGAATAACACAACATATCGGAGCTTATCAAGTAGAAAACAATGGTAATAAAATTACATTTATCGATACTCCAGGACATGCAGCATTTACAGAAATGCGTGCACGTGGAGCAAGTATTACTGATATTGTAATTATAATTGTAGCAGCAGATGATGGAGTTAAACCACAAACAAAAGAAGCAGTAGAGCACGCTCTAGCTGCTAATGCACCAATAATAGTTGCAGTTAATAAAATAGATAAACCAGACGCTAATGTAGATCGTGTAATGACAGAAATGGCAGAACTTAATATCACTCCAGAAGCATGGGGAGGAACAATTCCTTTTGTAAACTTATCAGCTCTGACTGGAGAAGGAATTGATTTATTATTAGAAACTATTTCAACTGTAAGTGAAATGTTAGAATTAAAATCAAATCCTAATAGATATGCTATTGGAACAGTAGTAGAATCAAAATTTGATAAAAATGTTGGAGGAATCATTTCAATGATTATCCAAACAGGAACTCTAAGATTAGGAGATCCACTAGTAGTTGGAACATTCGCCGGAAAAGTAAGAACACTTAAAAATGATTTAGGTGAATCTATCGTAGAAGCAGGACCATCTACACCAGTAGAAATTACTGGTATTAATGGAAACCCATCTGCAGGAGACAAGTTCATGGCATACGAAACAGAAACAGAAGCCAAAAACGTTGCAATCAAAAGAGAAAATATTGCTAAAGAAAATAAATTTAAAAAATCAAGCGTATCATTAGATGATTTATTTGCTAAAATAAATAGTGGTATAAAAGAAATTAATGTTGTATTAAAAGCAGACGTTAGAGGATCAGAAGAAGCAGTTAAAAACTCATTAGAAAGCATTGAAGTCGAAGGTGTAAGAGTTAAAGTAATTCGTTCAGGTATTGGAGCAATAACTGAATCAGACGTAGTACTTGCTAATGCATCAGAAGCAATCATCATTGGATTTAATGTAGTACCTAATCCAAAAACAAAAGAAATAGCTAAAGAATATAATGTTGATATGAGATTATATACTATTATTTATAAAGCTGTAGAAGAAATGGAAAGCGCAATGAAAGGTCTATTAGATCCAGAATTCGAAGAAAAAAATCTAGGTACAGCAGAAATAAGAAAAATATTTAAATTCTCTAAAGTAGGACAAATAGCAGGTTCTTATGTAACTGATGGAGTAATTAAATCAAACTCTAAAATGCGTCTAATAAGAGATGGAGTAATTATTCATGAAGGAAAAATTGCTTCAGTACAAAGAGAAAAAGATACAGTTAAAGAAGTTAAAAAAGGTTATGAATGTGGTATTACTCTAGAAAGCTATAGTGATATCAAAGAACAAGATATTATCGAAGCATATGAAATAGTAGAGGTAAAAAGATGAACGCAGTAAAACAAAAAAGAATATCTGCTGAAATCAACAGATGTCTTTACGAAATAATCATCAATGAAACATCTGATGAACTATTAAAAGATATAACTATTACTGATTGTGAAGTATCAAGTGATTTATCATATTGTAAAGTTTACTTCACTTCATTACTTGATAGAAGTCATGAAGAATTAGAAAGAGAATTAAACGATAATACAGCTTCATATCTAAGAGGTCAATTATCTCAATTATTAGAATTAAGACATACACCTAAATTACAATTTAAATATGACGATTCAATCGCTTATGGAAATAATATTGAGAATATAATCAATAAAATCCATCAAGGAGAATAACATGATCTTAAATGTTTACAAAGAAAAAGATATGACATCAAGAGATGTAGTAAATATTATTAGTAAACATTTTCATACAAAAAAAGTAGGACACACTGGCACATTGGACCCAATTGCACAGGGTGTCCTTATTATATGTATTGATAATGATACAAAACTAGTAGATATTATTACATCAAACTATAAAGAATATATTGCAACAGTGAAACTAGGTATTAAAACAGATACAGGAGATATTACAGGTAATGTATTAGAAGAAAAAGATTTTAATTTTTCAAAAGAAGAATTAATAAATACTTTAAATTCATTTCTTGGAAAATCAATTCAAACAGTTCCTATCTATTCAGCAGTTAAAATAAACGGTAAAAAATTATATGAGTATGCAAGAAATAATGAAATAATAGAACTACCTAAAAGAGAAATAAATATAACTAATATAGAATTGCTATCTCTAAATAATAATGAATTTAAATTCAAAGTAACAGTGTCAAAAGGAACATATATTAGAAGTCTTATAGAAGATATATGTTACAAATTAAACACAGTAGGTACAATGAGTGATTTAATAAGAAGTAAACAAGGTTTATTTAATATTGAAGATTCAAATAAAATAGAAGATATCTTAAATAATGAATATCAAACAATTACTTATAATGAGTTATTTAAAGACTATGAAAAATTAGAACTAAATGATGAAGATTACTTTAAAGTTAAAAATGGTCAAAAAATGAATATAAATTTCACTAATCAAGAAGTAATATACACATATCAAAATAAATATATTGCAATATATGAAAAAGATAAAGATATAGCAAGAATAAAACTTATGTTTAGAAGATAAAACTATTGCATTTATAAAGAAAATATTATATACTATGTAAGACATTTGTTCTTGGTTCTGATTTACCTTTCAAATCACTACTAGGATCAAATAGATAATAAAAAAGAAAGGAGCTATAATTATGGCTATTACAAAAGAAAAAAAAGCAGAATTAGTTAAAACATTTGGTAAAGATGCAAAAAACAGTGGTAAAACTGAAGTTCAAGTAGCAATCTTAACTGAAGAAATTAATGAATTAACTGAACATTTAAAAGTTCACACACATGACTATCATTCTAAACGTGGTTTACAAATGAAAGTTGGTAAAAGAAAAAGTTTACTAAGTTATTTAAAAAATAATGATGTAGTTGCTTATCGTGAATTAATTAAAGCATTAGGTTTAAGAAAATAGGGCACTTGATTTTAAGTGTCTTTTTTTAAGATAGAATAGAGGTAAAAATGAAGAAAGTATACGAATTAGACTTCGCCGGAAGAAAAATTAAAATTGAAACTGGCGAACTAGCAAAACAAGCAAGTGGTTCAGTATTAACACGTTTTGGTGATACTGTAGTACTTACAGCAGCAGTAATGGGTAAAAATCCAATAACACAAGATTTCTTTCCTTTAACAGTTGTATATCAAGAAAAACTATATAGTGTAGGAAAAATCCCTGGAGGATTTATCAAAAGAGAAGGAAGACCTACAGATGCTGCAACCCTTGCAGCAAGACTAATAGATCGTCCTATCAGACCTATGTTTGATGAAAACTTTAGAAATGAAGTACAAGTAATTAATACAGTATTATCAGTAGAACAAGATAATACACCAGAAATGGCAGCGTTATTTGGTACGTCTCTAGCACTAGGTATAAGTAATATTCCATTCGATGGTCCAGTTGCTGGAGTAGTAGTAGGAAAAATAGGTAAAGAATTTATTATCAATCCAACTACTGAAGAAATGGAAAAATCAGAATTATCATTAACAGTAGCAGGTACTAAAGAAGCTATTTGTATGGTAGAAGCTGGATCTAAAGAAATATCAGAAGATGATATGTTAAAAGCATTAATGCTTGGACATGAACACATTGTAATGTTATGTGAATTCCAAGAAACAATTATTGCTGATTGTGGAGCAGAAAAAGTTACAGTAGAACTTGCAACACTTGATCCAGAAATAGTTAAAGATGTAGAAGAATTCTCAACTAAAGATATGCTTGCAGCAATTCAAATTAAAAGTAAATTAGATAAATATGCAGCTATCGATGCAGTAAAAGATAAAGCAGTAGAAAACTTCTCAGAAGTATATGCAGATAAAGAAAACTTTGATCATGCAATCAAACAAGTTAAAAAAATTGTTGACAATATAGAATCAAACGAAGTAAGAAGATTAATAACAGATAAAAAAATCAGACCTGATGGAAGAAAAATGGATGAAATAAGAGATTTATCGGCTTATATAGATCTATTACCAAGAACTCATGGATCAGCTGTATTTACAAGAGGAGAAACTCAAAGTTTAGCAGTTACAACTCTTGGAGCTCTAGGAGAACATCAAATCCTTGATGGACTAGGACTTGAAGATACAAAAAGATTTATGTTACATTATAACTTCCCACAATACTCAGTAGGAGAAACAGGAAGATATGGAGCTCCAGGAAGAAGAGAAATTGGACACGGAATGTTAGGTGAAAGAGCTCTTCAAGTAGTAATACCTTCAGAAGAAGAATTCCCATATACAATTAGAGTAGTAAGTGAAATATTAGAAAGTAATGGATCATCTTCACAAGCAACAATTTGTGCAGGATGTCTAAGTCTTATGGCTGCAGGAGTTCCAATTAAAGCTCCAGTAGCAGGAATTGCAATGGGATTAATCCAAAACGGTAAAAAATATACAATATTAACAGATATTCAAGGATTAGAAGATCATATGGGAGATATGGACTTCAAAGTAGCTGGAACTAAAAATGGTATTACAGCATTACAAATGGATATTAAAATAAAAGGAGTAACTAAGAAAATCCTAAAAGAAGCTTTAACTCAAGCAAAAGTTGCTAGATTAGAAATTCTTGATATGATGAGTAAAGTATTACCTGAACCAAGAAAAGAATTAAGTCCATATGCACCAAAAACAGTTACAATGCAAATAGATCCAGAAAAGATCAAAGATGTTATTGGTAGAGGTGGAGAAATGATTACAAAAATCATTCAAGAAGCTTCTAACGTAATAAGTGTAAATGATAAAGATGCAGTTAAAGTAGATTTAGAAGATGATGGTAGAGTATTAATATATCATTACGATATGGCAGTAATCGAAAAAACAAAAGATATGATTGAAGCAGTAGTAAGAGAAGTAATACCTGGAGAATTATATTCTGGAAAAGTAGTTAAAGTAGAAGACTTTGGATGCTTTGTAGAATTATGGCCGGGATGTGAAGGTTTAGTACATATATCTCACTTAGCTCATGAAAGAGTTAATAAAACTAAAGATATAGTAAGTGTAGGAGACGAAATAATCGTTAAATCACTAGGTAATGATAATAGAGGAAGATTAAATCTTTCAAGAAAAGAAGCATTACCAAAACCAGAACCAAAAGAAGAAAAACCAAAAAAAGAAAGTGCTAATAAATAGCACTTTTTTTTATTCGTTTAACCAGTCAATAATTTCTCGAGTATCTCTAGCTCCAGTTAAAGACTTATCTGTATCACCATAAACTACATGGTATACAGTAGGAGTACCACTATATGGGAAGTCAAATTCTAACCAATCAGCATCATCAGCATCAAGTTTATCAACTTCTATAACCCATACTTCTTTGTCTAAAGAAATAGCAGCTTCATTTAATGATTCCTTCATATCAGTACAATAAGGACATGTAGTACTACTAATTAATAATATCATCTCATCTCCATAAGCAGATGAATAAAATATATCATCATATGCTATTTCATAAATATTACTATATGAAGTAGATGTTTTCTTAACAACACTGTTATTACTATTGCTATTATAATTTAAATTACTTAATTCCATAAATGATTTAATAGGTTCAGTTTCTA
>CAYJCL010000002.1:0-2290 GCA_964368665.1 uncultured Muribaculaceae bacterium | reverse complement strand
ATCAGGACATTCTAATCCGAATTGAAGATCTCCATTTTCGTCTAAGTAAGAACAAATGCAAGTATCGCCATTACAAGCACAAGATATAGTATTAGCACATAATGTACTAGACATAATACTATTGCTTAAAGCTCCGAATCCTAGAGTATCACTAAATGATTTAAAAGGTTCTTTATCTAAAATGTCTTCCAACTTATTATTCATATCTGTAATTTCATCATCTGTTAAATCATTAAAATCTTTAATATCTCCACTAATCTCAGGTAACTTACCAATAGATAAATTGTTATTAGTAGTAAAATCAAATTCAATATTATCAAACTCAGGAATTACTAAATTTCCACTAATTTTAAACTCAGTATCTAATTCTTTATCACTTTTTCTATTTAAAGTCATACTTGATTCAACATCAATTTCAATACCTTCGTATTCAAAAATAACATCAAAAGTATATTCACCTTCTAAATAAGAATAACTTCCTTCAAACTTATCAAATTCCATAAAATTTGATTTAACTTCAAAAGTAGTAGTTTCCTTTTTTACTTCAGCTTCTATTTCAAATAAATCTTCCATTACACTAAAATATAACTTATCATCTTTTTCAGTATATAATAACATCTCTCCAACTTCAGTATCAATACTCATACCAACTACAGTATTAAATATTCCATTAGTATAAATAGTTATTTCAAATAAATCTTCACCACTAGCATCAACACTTTCAATTTCATCAAGAGCATCATCAATCATATCTTTGACATCAATTTTTTCAGAAGTTCCATTAGAATTATATAATGAATAACTACTCATCATCATACTTTTTTCAAGTATTTCAATAAATTTATCATCATCTTTAATACTCTCTAATATAGATTCATACATCTCTAATAATAACTTATCATCAACAGTATATATATGTCTTTTAACATCTAATGAATCTCCATTAACTCTTAAAGTACCATCTTTAACATCAAATGCATCTTCATCTAAAGATTCGCCAATATATTCAGACATCTTTTCAATTACATAAATACTATCATCAAAATTAATTGATTCAAAATCAAATTCATTAATCATATCCTTAATATCATTAGCATTAAAATCAACGCCAGCATCTTCTAAATCAATAGATAAAATATAATCCATAATTTCTAAAGATTCAACTAATATTTTATCTTCATCAAAACTAGCACTAGCTCTTAGAATATCATCATTATCTTTAATTCCCACACTTCCATAAGCATTTACATTTTGTAAATCAATACCTAACATATAATCATAACTATAGCCTTCTAAGTTTTCTAATTCATCAAAGTTAGTATTAAACTTTAAATCACCTTCAACTAAAAAACTATCATTAACTACATCAACAGTAATTAAATTATCATCAAGTTCTTTTAAGAAATCAACTAAGTCTCCAGTTTTAACATTTAATGCAGTTTTATATAAAGTTTTAGAATTACTAGTTAAAGCATAATAAGTAACCCCTCCACCAGCAATTAAAACTGCTAATATTATTCCTAATATAATAAATATTTTAGGAAACTTCTTTTTAGTTCTTTTAACATTATCAGAAGACTCAGGATTAATAATCTTTACTTCTTCATTAACAATATTAGGTTCACCATTACCTAAATTTGTATTGTCCATAAATACAACTCCTTCTATAATATATAATATATCATATTTTGTCGAAAAATAATAGATTGATTTAATAAAATAATTATGCTATATTATAGCCATAAAGAAAGGGAATAAATATGATAAAATATGCTCATTATTTAGAAAACATATTTGAGATATTTCCTAGTATGAAATATGAAATTAGCAGTAGTTATATCGCAGGAAAAATTGAAAACTACTCAGGAAATTTATCTTTTATAGTAGATCAACAAGGTTATGTAAGTTATCCTGAATATGAATTTGGTACAGACGAAGAAAAAGAAATAGTTAATCAAGTACTAGAACAAATATCAAGCGAAATAAAGTCAAAAAAATCGAGATAATATATCTCGTTTTTATTTTATCTTTAACACTAGTAATTGTTTCTCTTTATCATCACCACTATGAGAACCATAATTATTACCATTATAATAATAACCATAATTAGAATAATTAGGAGAAGGAAGTAATTCAGATTCTTCTAAATAATCAATAAATTTATTACGATTGCTACCAATAGTTATAATATTAATAGGTATATCAGCATTATTATTGTAAACTTCAACAAAATCATTAACACCTCTCATAAAAGCAACATATATTTTATCAATACATTCTTCGTACTCTA
>CAYJCL010000001.1:0-24112 GCA_964368665.1 uncultured Muribaculaceae bacterium | reverse complement strand
GATTTTTTAACTCCAAAAGCTTCTACGTAGTAATTATATGTACCTATTTTATATTCTTTGACTGTAGTTAAGTTAAGAGCATATTCTTGTTCATCAATGTTTTCTCTAAATAAGTAATAACTTACATTTTGTGGTAGTTTATCACCTAGTTCTAGGGTGATATCTTTTAGTTTATAATCTTCTGGTCTTTCAATATTTTGAATGTAGTTGTAAAGTACTATGAATCCAATAATTAGTACAACTGCTAGAATTGCACCGAAGGTACTACCTCTTCTGATTTTTTTATATTGAGGATTTCTTTTCTCATTCATTTCTTTCTTTTTTAATAAGAAGTCTTGTTTTCTTTTATTTACATCTATTTGATAAGGCAGTTTTGATGATGTCATAGTTATTTTGCTGCCCTCTAAGTCAGCAATTTTTAATACTCCATCGAGTTTATTAATTTCATCAGTTGTAGTAATAGTTATATGTTCTTTGATTTTTTCTTTTGGTTCTACTACTGGTTGATTGTTTTTTTTCTTAAATAAACCCATATTAAAAACTCCTTTTCTATTCTAGATATATTATACAATATCAAAGGAGTTTTATTTTTAAATAGTTTGTGTAGTATTCTGGATTATAGAGTTCATAGATATAAGTTATATCTTGATAGTTAGAAAGATCTTTTAGTTTTATTTTATTTACTATGTGGTATTTATCTTTATCTTGAATTAGTTCATCGATATTTATGTGATTAGGATTTATGATAAGTGATGTTTTTTTGATATGTTTTGTTTTTAATAAGTTAGTGAATATTTCTTTAAAGGTATATTCTTGACTTTTTACTGATTCGATACCTTTTATAGTGAATAAAATTAATAATATTAGAAATTTTAAAATATAGAAGATAAGATTTATTAATGATATATTAGGATTTAGTTTAGGGATTGTATTTATAATTGTTTTAAGACTTATTTTATTGTCTTCTACCATGTTGATACTACTAAATTTATAGCCTTCTTTTTTTAACTGAGTAGTTATTAACTCGAAGTATTCTTTACTTTTATATTTAGGATTATTATTTATTAATACTGTAGCATTATTGTCTAGATCATTTTTATACTTATAATACATTTTTATTAGATCATTAGGGATGTTAGATATAGATTTGGGCACTGTAATATTATGATTATTATTTATCATGTCTATTTTAGTAGTATTTTTAAATAAGTACATAAGTGGTGTGTTTTGATTATTTGAAGAACTAATTAGTGGTTTCATTTAAACCTCTTATTAGTTCATCTAGATTATCTTTTTTCGGATTATAAATTATTATATTTTTATTAGTTATTTTTTCTTGTATTAATTCTATGATTATAGAATTAATACAACAGTTATCTTCTTTTATTAAGATAATATTTTGAATATTATCTAGGTATTCATCGATACTTTTGATGTATTCTTTGATGAATGTATCGTTAATATTTATTAAATCATTATTGATATTAGTATAACGATAATCAATGATATCTGATGTAATGGTATTTAAGTTTTTTATATCATTAGTTATTGAATAGAAGTTTCCTGCAATGAGGGTTTTATTAACTGGCAATGGTTTGTTTTTTTGATGAGTAATAAGTGTTTCTAGATGGTATGATGCTTTTTTATAGGCGTTAATGATTTGGTGATGTTTTAGCTTTAGTATTTGACCTATTTTTAATAGATTAGTTAATTCGTCTTTTTTCTTTTTTGTATTTATAGTGAATGGTAATATTTTAAGATCTTTGAAGTTATCTTTGCTGATACTTAGTAAGTTTTTAATTATAGGGCATATGGTTTCTTTACTGTTTATATTTTCAATAGTTATTACTAAGATATAATCTGTTATGTTTTTTAAGTAATCAATGCTTCCTAGATAGTTAGATAGATGAGAACATATATCTTCATCTACATATTTTTGACCTAATTGATTTATTTCTTCATTAATTGGTGTAGATATAAGATTAATATTTAGTTCACTAAAAAAGACTTTGAAGAATTCATGATATTTATAATATGCAAATTCTTGTGGAAGTCCTATAGTTATTATAATAATCACCTCTTTAAAGTTTATTTTAAAGATGGGACATTATTACTAATTAGTTTATAGTTTTGTACTTGTTGTTCTTCTTCTGGTGTAAATGGTTCGTTATTAAAGTTTAATATTTTTTCTTCATACATTATATAGATTTGTTCACTTATTGTTCCTTGGCTTTTAGCCTGTAATAGTAGGATTTGAGCTTTTGATAAGATATCAATTGCTACTATATGATCTTCTGTATGAAAGGGATTATTATGAATATAATTTAAAGTTGTTATTCGATCAATATATTGAAGTAATTTATTAATATCTTCTTCTTTAGTTGTATCTACTTCAAGGATATCAGCAGTAACGATGGTTGAGATAACATCCCCTCTTATATCAAATAACATTTCTGGATAGAAGTTATAGAAATCAGTGATTCTTTCTAAATCTTTATTGCAGTTAGCAATTATATCATTATTGAATTCTTCAATGTTGATTCCATCAACTATTGAAACTAAATTAGATACTTTTTGGTAACATGCAGTGAAATCCACTTTGTCATGTATTTCTACAATGTTTTCTGGTTTAATTAATTCTATTAGGAATTCAACTATACTACTACATCTGTGAAATTTATCTTGTGTTAAATCATTGCCTCTTGATAACATTTCGATATAAATATATCTAAAGAAGTCATTTAATGATAAAACATTTTTTAGATAGCATTTTATTAAACATTCTATTTGATCATTTAATAATATAAATGTGTCTTCATCGATATTAGTATTATTTGATAAGTAACTTAATATCTTATATTTATGAATTGGTAAAATGTTTTTAAGATTAGTTTCTATATCATTACAACGCATGGTGAGATCCAAGTTAAAACCTTTAAAGATTTTTTTAATAACTTGGTCGTACTTCATGACACTCACCTCTATGATTACATTATAGAATTATATTCTAATAATTTCAATATATTTTTTATAATTTTTTAATATTTCTTTGATGAAGATACTTTGATTTGTTTTATTTACTATTATATATGCTATTGATTTGGTTCTTGTGAGTGCTACATAAAATAATCTTCTCTCTTCATCAAATTTATATTGGGCTTTTATAAGTAGTTTATTAATTAATGGATGATAATTCATTTGATTTGGAAACCCATTATTTTTATTAGTTAAGTTTATAAGAATGGTTATATCTGATTCTAATCCTTTTGATTTATGTGCAGTTAAGTATTTATGATTATTATTTAGTTTTATATTTAAGTCATTATTATTTCTACCAATGATCATTACTTCTTGGTTCTTGTTTATTTCTAGAAGTTTTTTTAATGATTTTGTTTCATCTTTTGTATATATTATCTTGATTGGTTTGTTAATTGTTTTATTTGATTTTAGTTGTTTTTTTATTTGGTATTTATTTTTCATTACGAATGAACCTGCTACATTAATAAGTTCTTGTGAATTTCTATATGTATTAGTAATACTTAGTGTTTTACTATTTGGATAGTATTTTTTGAAATCTAAAAATAATGATAAGTCACACCCGGTAAATCTGTAGATGGATTGGAAGTCATCACCTACTACTACTAGTTTTGAGTTAGTATATTTTACTATTTCATTGATAAGATTAAATCTTGCTTGAGATGTATCTTGATACTCATCAATAATTATATATTTATAATTAAGTTTTGTTTTTGATACTAGATTTGTTGCTAGATGGATCATTTCATTGAAATCTAGGGAATTATTTAATTCTTGTTGGTACTGATAATATATTTTATAGATTGTTTTAAGTAATTGATGGTTTTTATAACTATAATTATGTTTAAATAAATATTTAAAATACTCTTTATCTTTATGTTGAGATTTATATAAATTAATAAATGTTTTTATTAATAGTTTATCTTGATAATTGTTGATTATTTCATCTAGTAAGTATTCATCGATGATATTTATTTCTTGATGACTCTCAATAATAGTTAATGCTAGTTTATGAAAGGTATAAACTTCTAAATCATAGTTATAATTAATAAGTAGTTTTTCTTTAAGACTTTTAACTGCTTCATTAGTAAATGATATGCATAGTATTTCTTCTTTTTTAATTTTTTTAATTTCAATTAGATATCTTATTTTACCAATCATTGTTAGGGTTTTGCCGGAGCCTGCTCCGGCATTGACTAGTAGTTGGTCTGATTCATCTAATACAACTTGTTTTTGTTCTTCGTCTAATGGATATCCATTAACTATAAATATATCTTTGCACATAAAAACTCCTTCTAGGAGGAGTTTTAGTTATTAATAGTTTTCTGAAAGAATCTCAAAATGTTTTTGTTCGTGTGCACAAACAGGACACATTTTTGGAGCTTCTTTAGCAGCATGAATATGTCCACAGTTACGGCAGATCCACATTACTTCTTCTTCTTTTTTAAATGTAGTATCATTTTCTACATTATTTAGTAATTCTAAGTATCTTTCTTCATGATGTTTTTCAATTTTTGCTACACCTTCAAATAATTTAGCAATTCTTGTGAATCCTTCTTCTTTAGCAGTTTCTGCGAATTCTGCATACATATCAGTCCATTCATAGTTTTCACCGTTTGCTGCATCTTTTAAGTTTTCTTCTGTTGTTGGTACTTTACCTCCGTGTAATTCTTTAAACCATAGTTTTGCATGTTCTTTTTCATTATTAGCAGTTTCTTCAAAAATAGCTGCTATTTTTTCAAATCCATCTTTCTTTGCTTGAGATGCATAATAAGTATATTTATTTCTTGCTTGTGATTCTCCTGCAAATGCACTCATTAAGTTTGCTTCAGTTTTACTTCCTTTAAGTTCCATTATATTCCTCTTTCTTTTGTGTGACATTTATGACATAACCCATTAATTATAATATTATAGTTCTGTATTTGAAATCCTTCTTTTTTTAGTTTATTTTTTAAAGAAATTATTTCATCTTCTGTTAAATCAGTTATTGTGTTGCACTTAGTACATAGTGTATGTCCATGATCGTGTAGTGTTTTATCATATCTATCTTTATTATCTAGTCCTTTGATAATCCTGATTTGATTATCAAGTACTAGAGAGTTAAGATTTCGATAAACTGTTCCTAAGCTGATATTTGGTATTATTTCTTTTACCCTTTTATAAATTGTTTCAGCATTAGGATGGTCATAACTATTATTTACTACTTTAAGTACACTCTCCCTCTGTTTAGAATATCTCATAAATCACCTCTAAATAGTAATCATTACTACTTATAAATTTATTTTAAAACTTTTTTGTTGTTTTGTCAATAAAATTATTTAATTTTTTATTGTTTTGTAGTAAAATAGATATAAGAATAGAAGAGGTTTTATTATGGCTATAAGTAAAGATGAATTAAAGGTATTAGATGGATATTTTAGAGCTGTTAATTATTTAACTGTTGGTCAGTTATATTTAGCAGATAATCCATTACTAGAGAGACCTTTAAATATAAATGATGTTAAGAAGAATATAGTTGGTCACTGGGGAACTTGTCCTGGTCAAAACTTTATATATACTCACTGTAATAGAGTTATATCTAAGTATAATTTGGATATGATTTATTTAAGTGGTCCTGGTCATGGTGGAAACTCGATAGTAAGTAATGTTTATTTAGAAGGTACTTATAGTGAAGTATACCCTTCTATTAGTGAAGATGTTAATGGAATGAAGAAGTTATTTAAGCAGTTTTCTTTTCCTGGAGGAATTAATTCTCATGTAGCTCCTGATGTACCTGGTAGTATTCATGAAGGTGGAGAACTTGGTTATTCATTAGCTCATGCTTGTGGTGCTATCTTAGATAATCCTAATCTAATTGCTGCTTGTGTAGTTGGTGATGGTGAGGCAGAAACTGGTCCTTTAGCAACTTCTTGGATGACTAATAAGTTTATTAATCCGATTACTGATGGTGCTGTGTTACCTATTTTACATTTAAATGGATATAAGATTAGTAACCCTACTGTTTTATCGAGAATTCCTAATGATGAGTTAAAGGCTTATTTTTATGGATCTGGATGGCAGCCTTATTTTGTAAGTGGTGATAATCAAGAAGAAATGCATGAATCAATGGCTAGAACTATGGATCAAGCTATTGAGGAAATTAAATATATTCAAGATCAAGTACGTAATGGACGTAGATGTGATCAAAAATGGCCGATGATTGTTTTAAGAACTCCTAAGGGATGGACTGGTCCTAAGGAAGTAGATGGAGTTAATATTGAGGATTCTTTTAGAGCTCATCAAGTTCCTTTATCTATGAAGGGTGAAAATCATTTAGAGTTATTAGAACGTTGGTTAAGAAGTTATAGACCTCATGAATTATTTAATCGTAATGGTTCTTTAAAGGATGAGTATAGATTATTTATTCCTAAGGGAGCTAAGAGGATGGGAAGTTCTCCTCATACTAATGGTGGTCTTATTAGAAATGATTTACAATTACCTGATTTAAATAATTATGCTTTAAAAGTAGTACCTGGTGAAACGATGAGTGAAGATACTAGAGTACTTGGTATTTATTTAAGAGATGTAATTAAGATGAATCCGGATAATTATAGATTATTTGGTCCTGATGAAACTAAGAGTAATAGATTAGATAAAGTATTTGATACTACTAATCGAGTATTTAATTTAAATATTAGACCTAATGATGAATGGGTTGCTGCTGGTGGACGTGTAATGGATTCAATGCTTAGTGAACATTTATGTGAAGGTTGGTTAGAATCTTACATATTAACTGGTAGACATGGTATGTGGTCTAGTTATGAGGCTTTTGCTAGAGTTGTTGATTCAATGATTACTCAGCATGCTAAATGGCTTAAGATGACTAGTGAATTACCTTGGAGAGAACCAGTAAGTTCTTTAAATATTTTATTAACTAGTCATATATGGCAACAAGACCATAATGGATATACTCATCAAGATCCTGGTTTACTTGGACATTTAGCAGATAAGAAAGGTGCATTTGTTAATGCTTACTTACCTGCTGATACTAATACTTTATTAGCTGTTATGGAGACTTGTTATAAGAGTAAACATTGTATTAATGCGATTGTTGCCTCTAAGAAGAATAGACCTCAATGGTTAAATATTCATGAGGCTTTAGTACATGTTAAGCGTGGTGTTAGTATTTGGGATTTTGCTAGTAATGATCAATATGGTGAACCTGATGTAATACTTGCTTGTTGTGGAGATGCACCTACTTTAGAGATGATGGCTGCTGAGGATATTTTAAGAAGAAATACTGATATTAAGATTAGATTTATTAATGTAGTTAATTTATTTAAATTAAGTGATAGAAATAGTCATCCTAGTGGACTGAGTGATCATGAGTTTAATTCTTTATTTACTAAGGATAAACCTATAGTATTTGCTTTTCATGGATATGAAGGACTACTTAAGAGTTTATTATATAATAGGGACAATAAGAATATTAGTTTCCATGCTTATCATGAAGAAGGACGAATCACTACTCCTTTTGATATGAGAGTATTAAATAAAATAGATAGATTTAATTTAGTTAAGAGTATTATTAAGGCTGTACCAAGACTTAATAATAATAATGAGTTAGTAAATTATATGGATAGTTTACTTAAAAAACATAATGAATATATAACTACTTTTGGAGATGATATTCCTGAAGTTAATAATTTCAAATGGACAAAAAAATAATTATTTATAATTATTTTTTTTATGACATATGATATTATATATATAGGTGATTATTATGAAGAAGAATAATAGTGAAAAGAATATATTAATAGCATTTGTTTTAAATATAAGTTTTGCTTTGATAGAAGTTATTGGAGGGATATATACAGGTAGTACTGCCATATTATCTGATGCTGTTCATGATATTAGTGATTCTATTGCTTTGGGGACATCTTATTTTATTCAGAAGTTTTCTAAGAAGCGTGCTACTAAGAAGTATTCTTTTGGATTTAAACGTTTATCAGTACTCGGTGCTTTAATAAATATTATTATATTATCAATAGGTAGTGTATTTTTAATAGTTGAAGCGGTTGAATCTTTGATTCACCCTACTCCTGTTATTCCTGAGGTGATGATTGTTCTTGGAATTGTTGGTGTACTTGTAAATGGAATATCGGCTTTAAGAATGAGTAAGTCTGAGAAGATACTTGATAAGACAGTATTTTTACACCTTTTTGAGGACTTATTAGGATGGGTAGCGGTATTGGTAGTCAGTATCATCATTTTATTCACAGACGTCTATATATTGGACCCTATACTATCTTTATTAATAGTTGGAATAATAATTAGAAATATCTTTAGAAGTGGTCAAACAATTATTGAAATACTTCTTAATGGTACTATTGATTTAGAGTTTGCTAGTAAAGTTAAATATAATATTAAAAATATAAAGGGTGTTAATTCTATTACTGATTTTCATCTATGGAGTGAGGATGGAGACTTTTATACTTGTATTGTTGCTATTTTAAGTGATAAGAGTGACAATGAATTATTAGATGAAATAAAACTAAGTTTAAGGAATGATGGAATATATCATTCAGTTATTGAGATAAGAAAAAAATAACCTTTATTGGTTATTTTCTTTTGGTTTATTTAATATTTTATGTGCCTCAACTATAAACCATACTTGTTGAATAGTTAAATTACAAGCCATAATATGAGTAGATCTTAAGAATAAATCTATATAACTTAATAGTGTATCTATATTACTAGGTGTGACACTTTCTTTTGTTAAGTTAAAGTTATTAATACGATATTTATCTACTATTACTTTAGTTACATCGTATTCTTGAAACACTGGTACTGAAGGTATAACTAAGTTATTTGGATTATTACAGAATTCATCAAACGCTTCAATATGTTCCATTAATTCACTATAAGTTTTTATTTCAAATGTATCTTGCATTTCTTTTTTCTTGAAATATTCAAAATCTCTGAAGGCATTTAGGAAATCATCTAAGGTTACATAATCAGTAACAATACTTTTTATTACTCTGTAGAATTTTATGGCGTCTAATCCTTGATAAACTTGTAGTAGTTTATCTGCATAATTAGTAACATCTACTGTTAATTGTTTTTTACTTTTCTCTAATAATTCTTTTTTCTTAAATTTTAAAACAATTTTTTCAACTGGCGATAGTTCGTCAAAGATGATTTTATTTATGATTCCAATACCCGTTTCTAATTTTTGTTTACCATCAATTATTTCTTTATATGGTCTTGGTAATTTAAACTCTGTAAATAATTTTTTATTATATTCAACAAATGGTATAAAATGTTCATACTGTCTATACTCAATTAATACATTTCTTAGTTTCTTTAAGTTTTCGTGATTGTTTGCATAATCAGCATCATAATTTCTTTCTTTATCTTGGATAACTAACATGTTATATGCAGCTAATCTTGTTTTTGAATCATCGAAGTATTCGTTAACATCGATTTCGCCTTTAATCGCTAAATCTATAATATCTTGTAATGATTCTTTTCTAGAATATGTATATTGATAATGAACTTTTTTAAGTTCTCTCATACATTCTTCATAACTATGAATACCATATTGCTTTTTATAATCATCTTGTTGAATTCTTATTGCTCTGTCAAAATCATGATTATAGCTTTCAAATAAGATTCTGAAGTTCAATTCTAAGTGATTAATTATATTAGGACATACCCAGTATGTTTTTTCGAATGTTTTTTCTAGTGAATAGAAGTTTGGTTTTTCTCTATTAGCTTCTATGAAGAATTCTTTCATATATTCATTAACATATGGTGTTACTTTAAATTTCTTTTCATTTAATTTAAGATTTATCATGTTGAATTTATCTGATAATTCTTTTAATATTTCATTAACTGCAACGAAGTCAAAGTTATTATAAAATTTTAATTTAAATAATAAGTTATCTGCTCCTATTTTTTCAAAATAAGTAGTTACTGGATTTAATAACTTAGCTAAATGTTTTAGTTCTTTGATTCTTGTTTGCATAGATTCTAAGTTTTCTTTAGATTCTATTGGAATATCATTTAAAGGAATAGATTTACTTTTTAATTCTATATATTTTTCAATATTAGTTTGATATTCTGTATATTTTTTCTTATATGTTGAAATAATTTCTTTTAATTTTTTTTGTTGAGTTTTTGTTTTGTTAGGAAGATTTTTAATATTGTTCTTTTTGAATTCTACATCATCTATGATGTATGTTAAAAAATTACTCATTTTTACCTTCTTCCATAACTACTAATTTATTATATTCTACGTCTAGGTAGTCTACGAAACTTTCAACATTGTAATATAAGTCAATTAATTCTTTTAAGTTAAGAACAGAAAGATCAAAATCAACTCTTTTAATTACTGGTTCTTCTTTTACTGCTTTAGGTTGTTTTTTTTCTACTGCTTTGACTGTAGGTTTTTTTACTTCTTTTTTTAATATTTTATCTGTTGGTTTCTTTGTTGTTTTTTTAGTTACTTTTTTTTCTACTTTTGGTGCTGTTTTTTTTGTTTCTTTTTTGTCTAATTTTACTACTGTTTTTTTAGTTTCTTTTTTTACAGCAGGTTTTTTTGTAACTTTTTTTTCTGTTTTACTCATAACTAACTCCTTTTCATAATCCATATCCAGCAAGGTCTTTGTGGAATACTAAATCTATATTTAATGTATCACCGCTTGATTTTGTTTCAAGGGCATCAATATCTTGGCCTTCTAGCCATATATATACTCTTATTTTAGTTACACCATGTGGTAACTCAAATAATTGTGTATTTACTTCTTTAAATGTATCTTGGAATTCAAAGTGTTCATAATCGAAGTTTGCTTTTCCGTGTCCGTTATAATGACTTAAACGATCTCCACCTTTAATTACACCATATGTTGGAGTAAATACTCCATCAATTAGTTCTACTCCGTAGTTAACTGCTCTTTCTATTGATAATTCATTATGATGTGTACTAAATGGCTCATAAATAAATGATTCACAGTTATTATTACACTCTAGAGCTTGTACTGTAGCAGGTTCCGGATAAGTTTCCGATGTATGACCACCTTTTGAAATACCAATTCTTACAGTATTTAATAAACTGACCATTCTAGGAACAGTTCCATCTTCAAGACTTACTTGTGTTCCTTCCCATAAATAGAAATTATCAGGTTCTGGTGAATTGCTTATATTTTTAATAAATAAATCGAATGCCACAAAATTTGCTGAATCGTATTTTTCATCATATTGGTCAAAATCTAGATATATTTTACGTTCTCCTGATGAGTATCTTTCTTTTGTTAATTCATATACTGCAAATTCAAATGTATCAGAATCTGGTATCCCATTAGATGATGAAGGTATTAATCCTGCGCTACTAACCCATTTATTATTATGATCTGGATAAGTTGATGCTAGATTTGTTGTTACATCTTCTTTAGATACTTGTACAGTTTCTCCATATTCCACTCCATCTAGTGAAATATACATTCCTGTTTCTCTGTTAACTGTGATTGTTACGAAATCTACTTTTGCATCAAGTGTTGATGCAAACCAAGCGTAGGTAGATACTATTAAGACAATTCCAACAATAAAGGTAAAAAATAGTATTTTATTAAATGTAAACATGCTAGATGTTTTTTCTTTTTTTTGTGTTTTCTTTTTACTCTTTACTTTTTTGTCTTTAGTCTTGGAAGCTCCTACTTTTTTTGTAGCTACTTTTTTTGATTTTTTAACAGTTTTTTTCATAAATCACCTACTTTTTTTAATTAAGATTAAAGAGTAACCGTACGGTTACTCTTTTTATCCTAATCTTTTATTAGTTAAACATAACCTTTTTACTAATATAATTAGTTATACAACAAATTAGTTATTAAGATACAGTTGTCCAACCATTATCTAATGAACCTCCACCGAAATCAGTATCAGTTTCGTATTGTTGTTTAGTAAATCCGAAGTTTAATGTAATTTCATTATTTAATACTTCAGCTAAATCCATGTTGTCTAAATCCATACCTTCTAAGTAGATATAAATTCTAACTTTTGTAATACTGTTAGGTGCTAAGAACATGAATGGATTTCTTCCATCTCCTTCAGCATCTCTATCACTATCAGTAAATGTTTGAGTTGGTACTACTGCTGCTGTATAAGCAGGATCAGCAACATCAACTAATGGAGTATATCCATTTAAACTATCATATACGTCAACAGCTTCACCTGTTAAGATGTCTCTTTGAATTGTATATGTTTGATAGTAAGTGTCTGCTGCAATTGTAGTACATGCTGTACCAACATTGTAGCTAGCTGCATTTAATAAATCAGTTGAAGCTGCTACTCTTGTGCTACAAGTATCTGCTACCCATCCGATTGCTCCAGCAGTGTGGTTTACATCGTTTGGTTCCCAAATAGTAGTTCTATTTTGGAAACAAATTCCTGTACTAGCTGCATCAGTATCTCCAGCACAAGTCATTCCTTGAATGTCATCTGCTACTGTTGATGTTCCAGCAATTCTACCTACTTGAATAAATGCTACTCTTAATGAGTTTTCGATTCCTGCTGCTGCTGCTGCAACTGTGTCAGCTGCTCCAGTAGAATCTACTACAGCTGCAGAATTATAAGTTAAGAAAATTTCTTCTTCTTCTTCTGGTTCATAAGCTGCGTTATATTGTGTTCCTGAACTATTCTTAATGAATAAATCAAAAGCTACATAATCTCCATTTTCTGCTGCAGTTGTGTTATCAATTTGAGTTGATAATACTTTGTAACCTCCAGCAGTTCTTGCGAAACTTGATCCTTCAAATAACATAAGTCTTGAAGCATCAGTATCTACTTCTCCTGAACTTGAAACTGGTACTAAACCTGATCCCCAGCTATTTGTATGAGTGTCATACACTTGGCTAGCGTCTGGATTAGCATCATCCCAAGGAGTCCATGCACCATTAGTTAATGTAATAGTGTCTGACCATTCTAAACCGTTCATTGATAATTCAAGATGTTCCATTGCTGAAACTTCGATATTGAATGAATCAACTCCAGTTTCTTGTCTTCCGATAAACCATGCGAATGTAGATACAGTTAATATTACAGCACTAAGTGCAGCAAATACTAATAATTTTTGAGTTTTTTTATTTCTTTTTTTACTTTTACTTGTCATATATTTCTCCTTCTCTATCTATATTCTATCTAATTTCATCCGAAAGTTGTTGTTTAGTAAATCCAAAATTAACATTGATTGATTCTCCTAATGAAGCCCAGTCATAGTTATCAATATCTTGTCCTTCTAACCAAACATATACTCTTACTTTTGTAATACTGTTAGGTGCTAAATACATAAATGCAGGTCTATCATCTTGGTCAGCTGTTGCAATTGTTGTTCCATCAGCTTCATATGTAACTCCTGTATTTTTTTCTGTATCAGTGAAATAATATCCAATATCACCTAATACTGTATCATCAGTATGAGCATAATAACTATCTAATAAGTCTGTATTAGTCATATCAATTACTTTTGGTAATACAGTTCCACCAACAGTATCTGCTGATGTTGTATATCCATTGAAGTGACCATCATAAATATCTATTGCATCTGCTGCTTCAATTGTAGTTGTAATTGCATAAGTTGGTGACGCAGTTCCGTCAGCTAAAGCTCCACATGTACCAGGCGATCCTGCATCATATGGTCTTGTAGTACAGTTTGCTGCATAGAATTCTAATGAATTAGTTGAATGTTTTGTATCATTTGGTTCCCAAATTGCTGCTGGACGACAAATTGCGTCAGCTGCTGAGCAAGTCATTCCTGTAATAGTTGCTGCATCAACAGTTCCTGCCTCAGGTATTTCTACTCTTGCGATTTGAGCAAATGCTACTCTTACTGAGTTTTCTAGACCATGTCCGTCAACTCCAGGTGTTACTACTGAATCAGTTGTTAGATATATAGGTTCTTCATTTTGAATATCTACATCGTCATAATATTGATCTTCTGTAGTGTTTTTTATTAATAAATCGAATGCGATATATCCTTTATGTTCAGTTGCTCCTGTATTTGGAACCGGATCTGACATTAATCTATATCCCCATTCAGTTGTTGTTAAATCTCCTGCTGCATCTAAATCAGTTGATGTTAAACTTGTTTTTTCAAATAGTACTAATCTTGATGATGTTGGATCAATTTGTCCTGATGATGACATAGGAATTAACCCATAATGAACCGCTGGTTCAGTTGCTGGGTCTGCTCCAGCTGGAGTTTGTACACCAGTCCAAGAGTTTGTGTTTCCTGCATAAGCACCAGTATTGTAATTAGTTTCATCGATTGCTAAATTTTCATCAAAGAAATTAATTCCGTCTGCTCCTACCATATCAGCACCACCATACCATGTAGTACCGTCGATAGAGAATTCTAGACCTTCAGTTGGCGCCATAGTAACGTTAAATGCATTAACTGCTACTTCATCAAGAGCTATGAACCATGCGAATGTTGAAACAACTAGCACTATTGCAGTTAAAGTTGTAATAATTGCTAAATTTTTAACATTGCTTTTTCGTTTTGCACTCTTTTTTTGCATAACTTTTTTTCTTCTCCTTCTTTTTATTTTTCGACAAATTCTGATTTGAATTCCATTCTCATTTTAATCTCCCCACCAATAATGTTATTAGTAGTTTGAGGATCAGTGCCTTCCAACCATATAACTAAAGTATATTTTGTAATATCCTTTGGTTTAAAGTCTTCGACATGATCTGTTATAACGATTTCGCCATCTTCGAAGGGTACTGTGTTTGGTTCAGGGGCTCCGTTGCTCCCCATCTTCGCATAAGTTGTGGCTTCACCGTTTTTATAGATTCTAATTCTTACAGCCTCGTCAACGTTTTGTATAACGTCTTCAATAACAATTTGAGTATAGTAGTCTGTAGTCATTTCTCCATTATTTTCAATGTAGAATGAGTAAGCTATGTAATTATCTCCGTTGTGTGATCCCCATTCTTCACCTGGCAACGTATCTGGAAGCCATGCTTCACTGATGTTGTCAAATGTTGAAACTGACTCAGCTAGTAACTCTGACCTATAAGCTTTGTATAGAGGGTCATCTGATATTATCAGTCCTCTATCATAGTATAGATTGTCGTCGAGCGTTATAGTGAAATTTCCGCTATTATAAACAAATCCAATAACCATATACAAGAATATACTGAGTAGAATAATTAACATCAATAGTAGTAATACGATTTTTGTTAGTTTTTTATCCTTCCGTACCTTACTTGCATGTAGTATAAATTTATTATCCATAATTATCAAACCCTTCATTTCCAATTACTTATTAATAAGCCTACCTTGGTATATTGATAACTTATCTATAATACAAGATTATTATACAATATTTGAATATTGCAAGTCAATGATATTTGTTGTATTTTGTCGAAAAATGTTTATTTGTTTTTTCAGTTATTTATAAGATGTATAAAAATGTATATATTTGACATTTGTTTACGATATTTTGTATATTATTTACATTTTACACTTGTAAATATTTGACGTTATATTATAATTAGATTAGAAAGAAAGGGATTCTATGAATAGAAAGTGTATGATATTACTTTTATTCGTTTGTTTAACGCTTACAGTTAGCTTCATGAGTCATACGTATTCTCGGTATGCTGCTGGTACAGATGGAACAATTCAATCGAATTTTGCTTCATGGCAAATATTAATTAATGAAGAAGATGTTTTCGCTAATGCCTCATCTGTGGTTGAGTTCACTCCTATTATTATAGAAGACGAAAACACTGCAGTTAATACTATCGCACCAACATCTCAAGGATATTTCGATATTGATATTGATCCTAGTAATGTTAGTCTATCTTTTAGATATTCTCTTAATGTTAGTTCTGCAGATCAAGCATTTACCGACCTATATATGACAAAATATGAAATATTAGATGAAACGAAGATAAGTAATCCTGATAATGTTACTGTTATTGCTGATAATACTATTACTAATGTATTACTTAATAATGGTTCTGAAAATTTCAGACATGATAAATTTACTATAAGAGTATACTTTGAATGGTATGATGGTAATGACGAATCTAGTAATGATGAGTCAGATACTCAAATGATGAGTGATGATGTTAAGTTAGATTTAATTGCTAATATAACATTTGAACAAATAGCTTAATATAAAAGAAGTGGTTAACACTTCTTTTATCATTGAAAAACGAGCACTTTTTGCTCGTTTTAGTTTGTCTGTAAGTTTGATTTATCCGCTATAATAACTGGTACTACTTTACATGTGGTATTTTTGTTTTCGCTATATAGTTTTGCACTTGTTGATGTATTATTAGCAATTGCAAATGCATTTTCAGTATTATATTCAGTAGTTGTCCACACACAGTTTACACTATCTAAATAGCTATATTTCGCATTCGAATATTCAAATTGTCCATTCAGTGATATTGCTTTTTGCATTATTGAGTTCGCTCTAGTTTCTGTAGTGATATTTCCTACTATTATATTAGATGTTGATGGTGATGTTAGAACGGTATTTTCTACATCTTTTGAAATTATATTTAATATATCATGAGTAGTAAGAGCTCTTGTATTTACTGACCATGTAGTATTATAATTTAGTAGTGTTGCATTATAATTTGCATATGTTGATGTTTGATATGTATCTTTAATATCTGGTATTAATGCTACTGTTTGATTTTCAATTTTATTGTTACTTTCTATTACTGTTGTTTTAATACAGTTGCCGCCGATAGCTGAACAACTTGTATTATTAACAACATCCATTAATACAGTTTTACCTAATTGATAATTTTCATCAAAGCTACTCGCTTCTTTAACATCTTGTTCTGCAAGTACTGTTATTCTTAATTCAATTGGATTTTTTCTTTGATAATCTGGATCTGCATCTAGTTTCGCTTGCTCTTCTAGGTTGAATTTATATGCTTCTTGACCCCAATATGTATCTAAGATATCATCTCCTGAATCTGCAGGCCATGAAATTGATATTGTAAATTTACCTTTTGTTTGAGGTTCTACTAAATTATCTTCTGTAACTATATTAATTTTAAATGGATAGTCATGAGCCATAGCATCTTCAATACTCTCTGATGTTGTTGTATCACTAAGACTAAAGTGATCTATATTTAATACTCTTGCTTCGTGCATAATTATTGAAATTATAGCATTAGTATCACCTTTATTATCAATTGTTATTTCTTCATAAACTGTTTCCATTCCTGGATATATATCTTTTGATGTAATGGTTATATTGTTACTTACTGCAGTATCTCCATCATTGAATTCAATATACCATGCCTTTACATCAACTTCTGCACCTAGTCCAATAATACCTGAGAAAGTAAACCATGCATAGGTTACTGATATAAATGATAATATTATAAAAACGATTATGACTGTATATAATCTTTTTTTATGTTTTTTTAATTTGCTTGTTTTCATTTATATCATCCTTTCTTATTATTTGACTTGTTTTTTTGTTTTTTTACTTCTTCTTTCTTCTTCTTTATCTAACATTCTTGTTATTATTTCATATCCAAGTATTCCTACTATTGGTAGTATTATACATATATACATTCCAACAGGATTACTTATTATATTGTAGAAGAATGATAGTATTACTGATTTGTACACTATCTTACCGTAGATCTGATCTGCATCTACTGCAGGATCTGAATAAGGATTTGCTATACCTTGAGCAATGAATGATAGTTTTCCTTCATCGGTTTCTTCTATTTTTATTACTTCATGGGTAATAATTAATCCTTTGTATTGTCCTGCTTCTCCAAGATAACTTATGTCATCTCCTACTTTAATATCTTCTGGATCTACTTCCATACTTATTAATACATCATTAACGTTGTATCTTGGTTCCATTGAACCAGTTCTTACGCTGAATATTCTAAAGTTGAAAAATGATATATTATTATCTGTAAGTCTTTGAAGTAGAACAGTTAGTATGAAAGCTACTAAGATTATAGCTACTACTATTTTAATTACTCTGCCTACAATTTTTACTGTTTTGTTGTTTTTCATAGATAATCTTGTACCCTTTCTAGATAATCATCCATAGCTGTTTGGAATTTCTTTTTGATGTCTTGATTAGCTATAGCATTTTTATCTCCTAGTTCTCCTTTACTATTGTTAAGGTTTTCTGCTATTATTTTTAATATTTCTTCATCTGTGATTTTTAATCCACATTTTTTTAGTAAATCTACTAGTCTTTTGATTTCTTCTGTTATAAGGAAGAAAGCATATTCTCCTAGTTTTTCTTTTTGTTCATTTAATGTCTTACACACCGAGTCCATTACAAAGTAATCTACTAGGAATGAATGTTCTAATAATCCAGTTAGTAAGTTATTTCCATCTTTATCAAGATTTTTTCTTACATCTCCTGAATCTTCATCATAATTATATAAATAATTCCATAAGTTAACTGCTACTTGAAAGTTGGGATTCTTTAGGATTATATTTGTTTTTTTGATTGGTGGATTTATCAATTTAACTCTTGCTTTTTCTAGAGTTTTAATTAATTCACTTCTTGACCAACCTGAAATATAATCTTTGATTCTTGATATTCTTTCTTTAGCTTTTTTTATTTCTTCATTTAATTTTTTATCTTCATTTGCTTTTGATCTATCTGTTCCTTTAATAATTAGTTTTATTTCTAAGTCTTCTTGACCTATTCTTGTTTCTCCAGAATAAACTAGTTTTCTATATCGATCAATTTCTAGTTCTTCTAATTCTTTTTCTTTATTTAGTACAAATCTTGTAATGAAATAAATTAAAGTATATAAGAATTTGTTTTCATAGATGTTAAATGTTTCTTCTGAATAAATATTTAATATTTTATTTGGTCTTACGACATTGTTTGCAGGATCAAATTCATCAATATAATATGTATGTCTTGCTAAGTCTTTTACACTTTCTGATGTAACTTTCTTAGCTTTTTCTATTAATTCTACATTTGAGTTGTTAATCAATATTAGTTTGGGATTTCTGACTACATTATCAATATAGGGACATGCATCCCAGATAACATCAAGGCCTTCAAAGTTTAGAACATCACCATTAATATTACTTTTGTAGTTCATTGATGACGTTATTTTATCAAAGAACTCTTTATTATTTTTTTCTATTTCTTTGTTTATTTTAGGATCGATAGTGTTAGCCATAAATAAACCCCTTTCTAAATTGATTTCTTAAGAATTTCGATAAATTCGATACATTCTTTCATAACTCCTTTACCACATTCTTTATTCATGAATGCAATAAATGGATCTAATTCATCTCTGATGAATGCGATATTTAATTGTTCAAATTTTCTTAATATTTTTCTTGCTAGGAAGTAATCGATTGCTTCCATTTCATCTCCACCACATGCAACATATACTGGAGCAAATTGTTTTAATTGTTTCATGATACGATTACCGAATGCTACACGGAAGTGTTTAATTACGTAATCATCTATTTTTGTTAGTTTATTCATTGCATCTTCTGAAATTTTTACATTTTCCATTGCATCTTTAAATAAACCTTCTAAGTAAGTTGAGTTAGTACTAATTGCTTCTTGTTCACGACATTCAAATGGCAATATTTTTTTATCAATGTTTATTGGCATTGCTCTATCGTAAACTTTATCTGTTACCATGTATGTTGAGTCATCGTTGTTGATTGTTCCGATATACCATAGGTTTCCTGGTAATTGAATTTTACCATTTTTGATATATTTTGGATCATTTGGCCATCCACTAGTAACAAGCTCTACTATCCATTCATCTCTTGCTGGAATTTCTAGGATTGATAACATTTCTGCAAAGTAGTACTCTACTCTGGCAATGTTCATTTCATCTAGGATGATTGTATGAACGTTATCATCATAACTTGCTGCATAAACTTCTCCAAGTGGATCAGTTTCTGTAAATTTCTTTGTAAACTCATTGAAGTATCCAAAGAATTCTGTTTTATCTTTCCATGAAGGTTGAACTGATGCTACGATTGAATCGTTAGCAACGAATTTACCCCAAGCATATGCAAGTGATGTTTTCCCTGTTCCTGAGATACCTTGTAAGATTATTAATTTACTTATTGCTAATCCTGAAACGAATACTCTTAATAAGCTTGGTTCATAGAATAGTTTTAATTTTGATGCTGAGAAGCATCTTAAGTTATCAATAAGTTCTTCTAAAGTAAAGTTATTATTATAGTTAGGAACTGATTTACCTTCAAATTCTTGATCAATTAATTCTAGTTTAGGGAATCTATGAGCAAATTCAGGTGATTCTTCTTCTTCTGGAGTTTCTTCTCCTTCTTCACCTTCTTTGGTTTCATCATCAGGATTTAATCCTAATTGAGAAACTTTCATAGCCATTAATTCACTATTTTCTTTCATTAATCTTCTAACTTGTTGATTAAGTTTATCTAGTTCTTCAAGTAATGATTCATTACTTAGTTTTGCTGTTTTATTTCTAAAGAATCTTCTAATATATAAGAATATTAAAAATGCTATTAAACCTACAAATAGTACTAGAAAACCAATAGCAATAGCAGTAAATATCCATTCTGGACCATTAAAGTTGCTACTGTAATTATCTACTAAATCGGTATATTTTTTGAAATTAAATATTTCTGCAATTCCTTTTCCGATAGTTGTAATTCCATTTACAAATATGTCGAGAAATTCAAATATAAATCTTGTAAATGTATCCATTATTTACCATCTCCTGCTATTTTAAGTTTTTTATCTAGATCTTCTTTTATTATACGGTCTTTGAAGTTGTCTAGAACAACGTTTTCAAAGTCGATGTTTTTAATTTTTTTATCAATAAATATATATTCTGCTAATGCAATTGAAGTTTTGCTTTTGCTAGTAAGTTTACTTGCTTGATTAATATAACATGATATTCTATACCCAATTTTTCTTAGATCTTTGATTATTTTTGCATGTTGCATAAATTCATCATAAGGAACTAAGTATATTATATTTTTCTTTGCATATTCATTATCGTTACTGTGGAAGAAACTTTGTAATTTCTTTTCTTTATCACATAATGAATCAGGAATTGCTATAAGGTATTCATTCATTGAATCTCCTTGTAACATATCTTTACCTAATCTAGCTTGTAATAGTGCCATTAATACATTTAATTTATCTTCTGCTACTATTCCTTCTTGATATGCTTTATCAATTATTTCTTCGCTATATACTTGTGAGAAGTTTATGTTGTGTTTTATATTAACTATATATTTATTTTTCTTTGATTTTAATTCACTATAGATTAGTTCAAATACTTCTGTTTTTAATCTGTTAGTGAAATATTTAATTAATCTTGTGTGGTCTTTTTGAATACTGATGATTTGTTTACACAATTCATCAATACTATCTACTTCAATATCATAGTTTGATGCAAATTTAATTATTTCTCTTGCGTATAGATTTTTCTTCCCTTTCATATCTTTTGATGATGTTTCAAGGAATTCTAGTCTTGCAATTAGCATCATTAACATTGCATGTTTTTCTATTTTTTCATTGTATTGTCTATCTGCTCCAGTATATTTCTTACTTAGTATTACACTATCTTCTTCTAATGCATTTCCAATACGAACTAATATTTTTTTAGATATTTCTTTTGTTTTTTTAGTAAATCCATTTTTTTCATTAATAATATCAGCATTATTGTCTAATATGAATTTGAATTTAGCTGTTGATGTTCTTCTATCTAGTTCTGCTACACTTTTTGAGAAGATACTATAGTATTTTGACTCAATGTAAGATTTAATTAACTCTCTTTTTATTGACGGTTCATTTGATTAAACTTTAGTGTCTTTTAATATTGCAGTAATCATTTGAATTATTTCTTCTTCTTTAATTGCCATTAATTTAGCAATAACACCTTTAGCTTTTCTATTATCAACTTTATTGAAAATAGATTCTAGAGCCATTTTTTCTTCAATTGATTCTTCAAGTGTTTTTTCTTTTTCTTCTACTTCTTCGATTTCTTCTTCTACTGGTTCTTCTTTTGTTTGAGGAAGTTCTTCTAAGTCTTCAAATTCTTCTTCTTCTTCTTCAAAATCTACTGTATTAATATCATTTTCATTTTCTTCTACAGATATTATTCTAAAGAATGTTGTTTTTGATAATTCCTCATCTATTTGTTCTTGAGTTTTTTCTTCTTGTGGTTCTGTATTTTCTTCTTGACTATCGTCTTCTAATTCATCTTGAATTTCATCAAGTTGAAATAATGTCTTTGTATAATCTTCTTCTTGTTCTTGATAATTAGTTGTACTTTCTTTTTCAACGTTTATTTTTTCTTCTAGTTTATCTTCTTCAATAAAATCATTTCCAAAGTTATCTAGTGCATTATCTACTTTATCTTTTTTGGAGAATTTAGCGAATATTTGTTTAACTTTATTAAACATTTGTTTTTCTTCTCCTTTCAATATTACTGATAGAATATAAAGTGTGATTACTAGTAATATAATTACTGGAAGATTAAGAACTGTATTTTTGATTATTCCAAAGCTAGGCCATATATTTACTACTTCACCAATTACTTGATCAGTTGTAATACTTTCTTTATCGCTACTTGGATTAGCATCACCTTTTGTTTCTATTTCGGTTCCAATAATTGATTTAATTCTATGAGTAATTATTTCGTCTTCTACTATAAATGAGATGATTTGATCATACTCGTAATTTTGTTGTTGTTTTACTACTATCCAGTCTTTAGGACTGATACTTGGTTCCATACTTCCTGTTTTAACTTCTAGTAATGTGTATCCAAAGAAACTTGAATATTGATTACCAAGTACACTCGTTTGAATGAAATTATATACACTTATTAGAAGGATTATACCTAAAAATAATATAGTTATGTTTAGGAATATATTAACTACTTTTTGTTTTAACCCTTTATTATCTTTTTCTTCCATTTTACTCTTCCTACTCTATATAATAACCTACTATCTAATTTTATCATACTCGACATTATTTGACAATATAAATGTTGGCGATTTTGAGTGTGTTTTTTTATAACTCAAAAGAAAAGAGATTGTTTATTTCTCTTTTGTTTTCTTTGTTTTTTTAGTTTTTGGTTTTTCTTTTACTTCTTCTTCCTCTTCTTCGTCTTCATCATCACTTCCGTATCTAATTTCAACAATTAGTGCATAGATTTGATATATAAAGATTAGGAAACAAGGTACTACTATTACAAATAAGAATACCCATGTTGATTGAATTATAGCTAGGAATGTACCGATACCTGCATATGAATCAGATGCTTCACCTACTACATATGGCATTGTAAACTGGCTACCATTTTCATAAGCTATTGCTCCGTCATTTTCGTAAACTTCTCCAATTACTCCTAAATCTATCTCTATAGAATCATCTTCTAATTTACGATATGCAAATATTGAATCTCCAACTTCAATGTTTTGGATTCTTTTTTCTCTTACTATTACAAGATCACCTTCTTCATAGTCTTCTGAAGAAATGTGATTATGAATTACTACTAGTGTTGTATCTCCAAATTGAGGAATTCCATATTCATTATGATTTAATAAAAGTATTGACATCCCTATTGCAAAGATGAAAAATACTGTTACTAAAGTCCATACTATTATTTTTTTTACAATTTTCATTTTACCACCTACTATATGAATATTATCATATTGTTTAATTTAAATCAATATAATTATTTTGGTAATTAAAAAAGTTACTAATGTAACTCTTAAGTGCACAATCCTGTACAATTTTGGGAATAATCATAAAATATTGCATATGGAAGAGGAAAATATGTTAGATAAATCATTATTATAATTAATACTGGGAACATTATAAATGATATGAATTCTCTTTTATTATTTTCTTTGATTTGTAGAAGTTTGTAGTTTATATATTGAGAAATAATTATACAAATAAAATATATTGTCAATGTTATGAATATGTTATCTTCTTTTTCTAATATATATAAATATATTGGTGTGAATATTATATTCACTAGAATGATGCATATTATTGTACTTATAATTGTTGAGAAAAATATATTTTTTTCTTTTTTT